>JACPKS010000059.1 GCA_016186905.1 Deltaproteobacteria bacterium | reverse complement strand
TCCCGAACGCACGCGACCGCCTGACTGGCGAAAGCCTCGTTGATTTCAAAAGAATCGATGTCATCAACGGCCATATGAACCCGCGCCAGAAGCTTGCGGATCGCGGGCACCGGGCCCATCCCCATCAAGCAAGGATCAAGCCCCACCACCGCGGAACCGACAATCTGCGCCCGCTTTTTCAGCCCATACTTCACGCAGGCCGAAGCCTCTGCGAGCAACGTCAGGCTCGCCCCATCGCTCAAAGGCGAACTGTTGCCGACTGTTACCGTGCCGTTTTCCTTGAAGACCGTTTTCATCTGCGCCAAGGTTTCAAGATTGGTGTCCGGGCGAGGCCCCTGATCGCGATCAACGAGACGAACCGGCAGGATTTCTCTTTCGAAATGCCCGGATTTTTGTGCCTGAACCGCTTTTTGATGGCTGCAAACGGCGAACTCGTCTTGCTCGGTTCTGGAAACGCCGTAAATCTCGGCGACCTTCTCGGCGGTCAGTCCCATCTGGGTGAACGGAAATTCATAACGGGCAAGCAAACCCTGGTGATAATCCAGAGCCGCGGCCATCGGCACATGGTGCATGTGCTCCACTCCGCCCGCCAGCAGCACCTCTGCTTGTCCAGAATGCAGGGCTGCGGCGGCGAAGTTCAGAGCCTGAAGGCTCGAGGCGCAAAGACGATTGATCGTCACGCCGGGCACCGTTGGAGGAAGACCCGCCAAAAGTGAAGCGAGTCTTGCGATATTCTTTCCCTGCTCCATGTGCTGGCCCACGCACCCGACATAAACATCGTCGATGACAAGCTGTGAGGCGGGAGCAAGCGCGCGCGCGACAACGTCTTTAATGAGCTCGGCCAAAAGCTCGTCCGCGCGAATGCCTCGGAAGGCCCCTTTATCCGGGTGCGCCCGGCCGATGGCCGTTCTTCTGGCATCGATCAGATAGGCATTCATAAAGACAATAACCCGCAGCTCTTTCCGCCGTCCACGTGCAGCACCTGTCCGGTGATAAAACCCGCTTCGTCGGAAGAAAGAAATGCGACCGCCGCGGCGATGTCCTCAACAGTGCCCATTTTGCCGGTGGGCTGCATTTTCAACAGCCGCTCGCGAGCTTCCGCGGGCATGCCTTGGGTCATCGGAGTATCAATCAGCCCGGGGGCGACCGCGTTGACTCCGATTTGAAAGCGCGCGAATTCCAACGCCAGTGTTCGCGTCAGACTGACAAGCCCTCCCTTGCTGGCCGAATAATTACTCTGTCCCGCGTTTCCCAGCCAAGCGCGCGAAACGATATTCACGATCCTGCCCGCGCCACTGGCCTTCATGAACGGAAACACCGCCTGACAAAAAAAGAACGGGCCCTTGAGATTCACGTCCAGCACCGCGTCCCAGTCTTCCTCGGAGATTTTTGAAATAAATCCATCCCGGATAATGCCTGCATTATTGACGAGGATATCAAGCTTGCCGTAGCGCGCGACAACCGCATTGACCGTATCTTGAACGGCCGCTTTTTTTGCGACGTCCGCCACGAAAGACGACGCTTCACCTCCCGCCGAGCCGATCTCCCGCGCGACGGCCTCAAGCCCGGCTGCGTCCCGATCGATGAGACACGTCTTGCAGCCTTCACTGGCCAGGCGCTTGGCGATCGCGGCACCGATCCCTTGCCCTGCTCCCGTAACGAGGGCGACTTTTTCCGCGAACCTTGCCCGGTGTTTCGTCATTCGACCGCTTCCAACACCATGGCGATCCCCTGGCCTCCGCCAATACAGGCCGATACGATTCCAAGTCGAGCCGTCAGGCGAGCGTCAGGTCGAGCCGTCAGGCGAGCGTCAGGCCGACCCTTGCGGCTTTTCAGTGTTTTCAAACACGTGGTGGCCAAGCGGCAACCGGTGGCGGCCAAGGGATGACCGATCGCAATGGCGCCGCCATTGACGTTCAACTTGTTTTCATCCAGCTCCAGCGCTCTTGCGACCGACAAAGCTTGCGCGCCAAAAGCCTCGTTGATTTCGAAAAGATCGATGTCACTCAACTTCAGATTGAGCGACCTCAAAACCGCCCGGATCGCGGGGACCGGGCCGATGCCCATCAGCGCGGGATCAACGCCGGCGGATGCAACCGCGCGCACCCGGCCCAGCGGTTTCAATCCATGCGAACGCACGTACTCGCCTGAAGCCACCAGCACGGAACTTGCGCCGTCGACGATTCCGGACGCGGTGCCGGCCGTCGTCGGCCCCTCTTTTGAGAAAACCGGAGGTAATTTCGCGAGATTTTCAAGGGTGGTCCGCCTTGCATGCTCGTCTTGCTCAAAAGCGTCGGCGCCTTTGATCCGGTATTGGCGCGGTTTCAATCCTGCCGCCTCGAAGGCCCCTTTAGGCTCAACGCGGATCACTTCGTCTTTGAAAGCCCCGGCGCCCAGCGCGTCAAAATACCGATCCTGGCTCCGTTTTCCAAAAGCATCGACCTCAGTCCGCGTAAGTCCGTATTTTTTGGCCAAATGATCCGCCGTCGCTCCCATGGGAACAGCCGCCGTGTCGTTCAAGGCTTCCCAGAGCAAATCCAGGAACTCAGGCTTGCCCAGCTGAAAACCCTGGCGGGAGGTGTAAGAAACCAAAGGGAAGCGACTCATCGTATCGGTTCCACATCCCAAAACCAAGCGCGCTTTGCCCATGGCGATTTCTTGCGCGGCAACGCCTATCACTTCGATGCCTGAGCCGCAAATTCGTTGCACCATCAACGCCGGACTCTCGACCGTTGCGCCGCTATAAAGCGCGATGTGACGGGGCAAGAAGAACGAGTCGGCGCTGGCCTGGCCGATATTGGCGACGATCGTCTGATCAATCTCGCTTGCCGGAATGCCGGTCGCAGCCAGCACCGCGCGCGAGGATAAGATCCCTAAATCCGTCGGAGACACGGTCGACAACGTGCCCATGTATTTTCCGAACGGGGTGCGTTTTCCGTCGATAAGGAAAATATCCTCAAAAACAGCCCCGACTCCCTCGGTACGAGAACAGAATCCCTGTAGTGATGCTTTCATTTGATTCCTCATTTTCCACAAAATTCCGGTCTGGTTTTGTTGACGATGCTCGAAAGCCCGGCGCGGGCGTCTTGCGTTTGAAAAATCCAGCTCAAATATTTCAATTCAAGCGCCAGCCCTTCGTGGAGGCTCAACGCCATCCCCTGATCCACTAATTCCATGGCTTTGGCCAAAGCGAGCGGCGCTTTCCGGCGAAGCGCTTTTTCGAATTTCTTAAATCCCTCTTGCGCGAAAAGCTCAGCGCTGAGCTTTCCGTCGAAACCGGCGAACACGTCTTCCGCGAATCCGCCGCTCGGCATGGCCTTGCCCTGCTGGGGCTTGTCGATCGGCCCCAGCTTGCCGGCATCGACGCCGGCATCCACGAGGCGGTCAACCAGGCCGTACTTGAAAGCTGTCTGCGCATCAACCATCTGACCCGTGGCGATCATGAACTTCGCCAGCCGTTTTCCGATCAGCCTAGGCGTCCGCTGGGTTCCTCCCAGCCCCGGATATATCCCGATGCCGGTTTCCGGAAACGCGAAAAGCGCTTTGGGTGTGGCGATCCGGTAACGGCAAGCCAGAGCGAGCTCAAGCCCGCCTCCCAAGGTCAACCCCTCAAGATAAGCGATCGTCGGCTTGACGGAGGCGCTGATTTTATTCAGCACGGATTGGCCAAAAGCGGTAAAACGATGGATGCGCTCAAAATCCTTGCGGTCAATCGCGTCCACGAAAAACTTGATGTCGGCACCCGCGACAAACGCTTTGCCTTGGCCCGTGAGAATGATCCGCTCCACCCTGGAATCGCGCTCAAGCGCATCGAAACGATTCTCGAGCTGGCTCATCACCTCTTCGCAGAGAGGATTCATCCGGTCGGGCATGCTGAAAGTGATGATCCCGTCGCTTCCCGCGACCCGAGATTTCACGAATTCGATTTCAAGCGGGTCAGAGATCTGCGGCACCTTCAGATCCCATGGCTTGAAGTATTTCGCGATCATCGCCCGGGTTTCAGAAACGCCGATCTCTTTCATCATTTCAAAAGGGCCTTTTGGCCAACGCAATCCCACGCGGGCACCCAAATCAGCGGCCGCGGCGTCGGTGACACCTTCGCTCACCAGCTCGGCGGCAACACCGAGGGCCGCGACAAGAAGACGCTCCCTCACCTGCCGGGCGTCGTCGGAACCACCCTTTAAAACGGTCTGATCATCCAGTGGCCAATCTTTCTTGAGGCCCACCTGATGCTTCAGAATCTCGGACGGGCTGTAGAATTTTCCGATTTTATCGGCGAGCCCGAGGGCCGCGTGCATGGCGATCGGCACCCCCGTCGCGTTCATCAGGGCAAACGGGCCCATGCCGATCTGAAAAGTCTCGCGGGCGACTTCGTCGATAAACGCGATACTGCCGCGGCCTTCCTCGTAGAGGCGTGTTGCCTCGTTGAGCCACGGGACGAAGAACCGATTGACCGCGAACCCTGGCGCATCTTTGACCACGATCGCGATCTTGCCGCAGGACCCGTAAAAATTCCAAAGGCGCTCGAGACACTCGGGAGAAGTTTTCTCGCCGGGGATCAACTCAACGAGCTTGTTCTTCGCGGCATGATAAAAATAATGAACGCCGATCACTCTTGAAGGATCCTTCAAGCCATCGGCGATGTCGGTGACCAAAAAAGAGGAGGTGTTGGATGCCAAAATACATTCACGAGCGACGATCTTCTCCAGGTCCTTGAACAAGTTCTTCTTGACCTGCAGATCTTCAAACACCGCCTCGACGATGAGCTGACAACCGGCGAGATCGCTTAGCTTCGTGGTGGCCGTCAAACACCCGAAGATCCGGCCGATTTCCTCTTCCGTCACGATCGAACGCCGCTTGGCCTCATCCAAAGTCTTGCGGATCGAGCTCATTCCCCGCTCCAGCCCGGCGGGATTGACATCCACCAGAGTTACGGCCAATCCCTTCATGCTGAAATGCTGCGCGATCGCGGATCCCATCGTGCCCGCCCCCACCACGCCGATTTTTTTAAGTTGCATTAGATTTTTCTCCCTGATTTTTGAATTGTGTTTTTTTCAAGAGATTTCAACAGATAATAAAGCGTCTGGGTCGCGGCGACCTCCAGCCCGAGCTTCTCGGCATACTCGAATATTTTTCCGCATTGGTACTCGTTCTCCGTATGGCGCGCGTGCTCGATATCGACTAACATGGAAGGTTTGTGATCGCCCGCGTGCGCGAGATACTGAACGGCCTCCTCAAAAAAACTGTCCGCGATATTGAGTTTCATCGCTTGTCCCACGGCGATTCCCTCGCGAATGAGCTGTCGCACCAGGCGACCGATCTCCCGCTCTTGGTAGACCTCTTTCATGGTCATCCCGGTCAAGGCGCATACGGTTCCCACCGCCGAATTGAGAATGACCTTCTTGAAAACATCAGACCGATAGTCAGCCCGCGGTTCTATCGTGAGTCCGGCACGGTTCAGATCTTCGGCGATCACGCGAGTGACGTCCGCATTCACCTCGCCGCGAAGAGAGAGGACATGGGAGTAATTAAAATGAACTCTTACTTCATTCTGTTTCAAGAAACCGACGCCCAGATTGAGCACCATTCTCAGAGCGCGGGCCGTGCCGAAGATCTCAACGATCTGATTTTCGACATCCAGCCCGTTTTGGCAGGAAACAAAAATGGCCTTGCCGTGAATCCCAAAACGCTTGAGATCCCTCAGTAAAACAGGCGAATCACAGGCTTTGGTCACGATAAACAGCACATCCGGCTTGGCGGCGATCACGTCGCGCAAATCCAGGAAAACATCCGTAAACCGCGCCTCGGCGTTCAGGCTTCCGCTCACCACCACGGGATGATCCATCACCGCGTTAAACTGCGGGCGTTCGCCGCACAGAACCGAAACCCGTTGCCCGGATTGTTTCAAGAGTGTCGCGAGTGTTGAGCCCACGGGGCCCATGCCCAGAACCGCGTAATGCAAATTACCCGTCGTCATTTCCACCTCAGCCCTTTTCCGTTATTTTTTCCACATCGACGATATAGCCATCATCCGGCAATTCGCCCGGCTTGTTTTCCTCGAGCGCGCGGATGTATTTCCGGTATTTCTCTTCGATGGTTTTTGAAATCAGCTTGAACGACGGAGTCAGCTCGTTATTTTCAATCGACGGCTCCCGCGCGACGATCACGGCTTTTTTGATGATCTCGAATTTAGCGCCGGCCGCGTGATTGACCTTCTCAAGGCAGGCGCCCAAACATCGCGAAAAATGACGCAAATCACAGGGGTGTTCGCAGACTGATTCATCCAGTGGATGAACGGCTTCGGCGGCGATCAGCTCCGAATTCGGAAACACCAAAAGATAAGGGTTCGTCTGGCCTTTTCCGAATACATAGGCATGTTTGATGAACTTACAACGGCTCTTGATATTGTCCTCGATCACGGCCGGAAAGACCTTTTCGCCATTACTGAGCTTGAACATGCGATCCTTGCGCGACACGATCTTCAAGCCGTTTTCGGTGAACTCCCCGACATCGCCGGTCTTAAACCACCCTTCAGCGTCCAAAACCGCGGCCGTGGCCTCAGGCTGCTTGAAATACCCCTTCATCACGTTAGGCCCTCTGACCAGGATCTCGTTGTCGTCGCCTAATTTGATTTCGACGGCGGGAATAGGAAACCCGACAACGCCCGATTGGCGTTCCACCGAACGCGGGGTCAGAGTGCAGCAGGGCGACGTCTCGGTCAGGCCCCAGCCCTCCACAACGGGCACGCCCTTGGTTTTGAAAATCGCGGAAATACTCAGCGGAAGCGGCGCCGCGGCGGTAAACACGAACTCCAGGTCAGGACTGAAGAAAATATTCTCGCACTCCTTGGAGGTGAGCACGCGCGAGACGATTTCCTGGTAGATCTTGGGCACGCTGAAATAAACGTTCGGCTTGATCTCGGCGAAGTTTCTGAAAAGCCGGTCGATGTTTTTCCCGAAGGAATCGTCGATCGCAAGGCATCCGCCCGAGTGCAGGGCGCAGAATCGTTCAAAAAGGCCGCCAAAACTGTGGTGCCATGGCAAATAACAAAGAAATCTCATGCCAGGCTTGAGCTTCCAGAGCAGATCCAGGGCCCGTTGCTGGGTCATCAGATTCGCGTGGGTCAGCAAAACCCCCTTGGGAGCGTTGCTGGTCCCCGACGTGTACATCATCATGGCGACATCAGCGGGATCCACCGCACGCCAGCGGTCCATCATCGTCAATGCCGATTTCGAAGCCGGATCCGCATAGAGAGAAAGCACCTGTTCAAGATTCGAAATGAGCAACACCAGCGAAGGCAGCGCCGCCGGAGGAAGTTCGGCCATCTTTAGCGGAACATCCGTCACCAGCATTCTTACTTCTGAAAAAGCCAAAAGCTCGGAAGTCAGCTCGCGGGAATAGCCCCCGAAGATCGGAACCGCGACATAGCCCGCGGCCATCGCCGCCATCTCGGTAATCAGGCGGTTGTAGGAGTTTGCCGATACGAATGCGATCCGATCGCCTTGCTTTAAGCCCGTCTCCTGTAAAAACAGCGAAACCTTCAGGATATCGCCCGCAAGCCCGCTCCAACTCCAGGTGCGGTACTCGCCTCTCACCCGCTCCGCGAACGCGGGCATGGCTCCGTATCTTTCGAGATTGTTTAAAAACAGCGTCCCGACATTTCTCGTAGCCTCGCCCAACGGCTGGCTTGAATGAAAAACCTCAGTCATGAAGCTTTCCCCGCTGCGCCGAGCCGAACATGACGAAATCCGGCCCAAAGAGCAGCACCGATCGCCCCGGCGTGAACCGAATTTTCGTGCCGCAGAAAAGTGACCTTTGTCTTGTCCTTATCCGCCAATTCTTGCATTGCGCTCAGCAGCCCGACGTCCTTGGCCAGTCCTCCCGTGGCCAAAACGCTGCCCTCGGCTTTAAGTAACCGGAGCAAACTCACAATCCGCCGGGCCATCGAAAGATGGATGCCCTTCAGAATATTACTCGTCGTCAAACCGCGGCTGACCATATTGATCACGTCAGTTTCGGCGAGCACCGCGCAGATTCCGGAAACGGTCTCCGGGTTTTCCGCCTTCAACGACAGCTCGCCGATATCTTCAGTGGCGACGCCGAGGTAACGGCCGATATTCTCCAGAAACTGGCCGGATCCCGACGCGCACTGCGAAGTCATGCGATAAGCAAGCACCTTGGAGCGGTGATCCATCACGATCGCTTTCGTGTGAAGGGCGCCCATGTCCACGACCGAGCGCACCTCGGGGTTGAGAAAAATCGCGCCCCTTGAGTGACACGTCATCGAGTAGAAATGGCCTTTTCGAAAATCCACCAGCTCGCCTTCGCCGGTACTCGCGACGTAGGCGATGTCCCCATGCTTCAAACGCCGTTCGGCAAGGGTCTGGCGATAAGATTCGTCGATCACATCCTTGAAATTTCGCTTACGCAGCTTCTCCCAGGTGCAAGCGAGAAGTTCCTCGCTTTTC
>JACPKS010000061.1 GCA_016186905.1 Deltaproteobacteria bacterium | reverse complement strand
GTATTCCTGTTTGCCGCAGCCGCCAAGCGCCATCGCGCTGATTAAAGCAGCCGCCGTCATACCAAATTTTAGATGCTTCATACTCTCGTTCCTCTCTCTGAACGGTTTCCTATACCCAGGGGTATCGCAAGGCGCGTGCCAGGGAGGCGGGTGAGTTGTGACGGAGTAAGATTATTGTTTTTATTGAGTTTTAGTCTATAAGATGGAAATCATTAGACACCACGATGTAAAGGCAAAAGACGACAGGTGTATAGTGTTTGTACAGGGTCTCAGGGGTGGGGACGGGCTTTTAAGGGGCCTATGCATGGCATGTCGGATGCACAGCTATCGCATGTAATTTATCGCGAGGATTCGTGCGCGGAGTGCGTGCGGGAAAGATTGGATAAAAAGGAGATCTCGTAATGAAAACTAAAAGTGTAGTTTATATTTTGATGCTGGCAGCATCCACTTCTTTCGCAGCGGATGAGCTGAAGCCAATACCATTTGTTGTTGCTTGTAAGGTGTCACCAATAGGAACAATGGATCGTTTTGATGATGTCGGTAGAACAGCCTCAGGAGACAGCATCGGTTACTCTACGGGCGATATTGTTGACGTCAACGGGCAGGTTCGAAGTTATGTCATTGAAGATGCCGGATCTTATAAATATTTGGGAACAACAAAACCCACGAATACTGGCTCTGTTTTGCGAATCAGCCTTTGTACAACAGGCAACTACTGTCGTGATGCAGGAACAACTTCTGTAAGTAAAGAATATGTTTTAAATACGATAAGTGATGCTGACGTGACTGTTGAATCGAAAGACACGGGTTTAAGCATTCGCTGCAGAGGTATCGTGGCAAATAACTTCATTGAAGTTGTGTCATTTGTAAAATCAGGTGGACTAAATCCTTAGCTTTGGGTCTGCGGGACGCACGGAAAAGTAAGGTATTCCCACGCGAACATTCTGCTCGTCACGATCCACCGATGCGTGAAGATTCGGAACGGATGTGGTTTCCGTACGCATCCTGGCGGAAGCCATAATATGGTTTCCGCATTGGGATGCCACTGACGTGGCACCTCACGCCTCGGCTCGCAACAGCCCTTTAGGCTGTTGCATTCTCGGCGTCCTTCGCTTCACGCTGGGCACGCACGCGCGAATTGCGCGTGCGAAAAACGCGGTTATTCGGTGGGGTGTAATTCTTTCAAATGGCGTGTGCTTTCTACACGGTTTTCTTAGACGAAGTCGAAGCGCATCGTTTGCGCGAAAAATTTATTTCAGGCGCCCATTTTAAAAGTCACCGGCATTTGTATCGAGTGGGCTTTCGCTAAACAATTCTTCACTCAAAATTAAAAACCGGCGAGTTCGCGACGGTCGTCGAATGCAGGGCGAATACACGCGACGTGAAAAAACGCGGTGGCACTGAACTTGCTCTTCTCTTGATGTGGCTTTTTGACGAGGGGAGTGAGCAATGCAAATCCAAGAAACAGAAAATAACGTGACTGAGTTTCGCGAATCGCTTTCAGATCGAATTCATAAAAGGGCCTGCGAGGCCGCAAGCCGGCACCGAAAAATAGAAGCGGAGTTCATCGAGATTTTGCAGCAGGTGGAACAGCATCGGGTTTTTCTCGTACGCGGCCACTCGAGTCTTTTTCTGTACGTGGTCAAGGAGCTCAGGCTCTCTGAAAGTGTCGCCTTCAATCTCATTTCGGTCGCGAGGAAGGCGCGTGAGGTGCCGGAGCTAAAAACCGGAATCCAAAACGGGACAATCACGCTCAGTAACGCGAGAAAGATCGTTCCGGTATTGAATCGAGAGAACAAGGCCGAGTGGCTCGCCAAGGCAAGCACGCTTTCGCAGCGGCAACTTGAGAAGGCGGTCGTGCGGATTCGCCCGCAACTCGCGACGCCGGAGCGGGCGACGTACGTGACTCCGTCACGGGTGAAGCTGGAGCTTGGATTGTCGGAAAGAGACTGGCTCAAGCTTCGGCGCGTTCAGGATCTACTCTGCCAATCGCGGCAAAGGGCCGTGACGCTTGAAGAGGTTCTCGTCGCGCTCACCGATGAGTTTTTAGTGAGGCATGATCCGCTTGAAAAGGCGAAGCGACAGAAGGTGAAAAAGGGACTGCAGAGGAGTGAAAGGGAAATGAAGACGATCAAGCCGGATTTGCAGATCGAAATGGAATCGGAGATCGGAACGGAGTCGCATATTGAAACGAAGTCGGAGATCAAAACGAAGCCGGAGAAGATCGCGCCGGATTACGAGAAAGATTCAGTCAAAAACCCGCCTGAATTAGTCAAAGCTGTAGCGCTACAGGTTCGCGCAGACCGGTCAGTCAAACCTGTAGCAATGGAATGGACCCTCCCGCTGCAGCCGACGCATGAACTGGAAGCTCGTGCCGAAGGCAGCGCGCGCATTGATGGAGCCGATGACAAGAGCATGGAAATCCGTATCCGCGAGCCAATTCCCGCAAATTTACTTCATCAGATCAATCTCCGCGATCAAAGACGCTGTCAGTTCAAAGCCCCTGGCGGCGAACCATGCGGGCAAGCGCGCTGGACGGAGATCCATCACCTCACTCCAGTCAGCAAAGGCGGGAGCAATACCTTGGAAAATTTAAGAACGCTTTGTTCGGTTCATCATAAGTGGATTCACCTGAAACAATAACTCACACTCGCTTGATTTTAGTCGTTGCGCCTACACACTATGGAATGCTTGAGTTTCTACTTTTCGCGCTTCGCGCGTGTTGCGCTCGCTCCGCTCGCGTATTATCCCGGAGGCCAGTGCATCTGCCGGCCGCCCAAGAGATGCAGATGCAAATGAAAAACCGACTGGCCGCCGCCGGCGTTGCAGTTTATCACGATGCGGTAACCGCTCTCGGCGATGCCTTCCTCGGCCGCGAGCTTTTGCGCGGTAAGCACCAGGTGGCCGACCAGCCCGGCATCTTCCGCGGTGAGGTCGTTGGGAGTCGCGATCGGTTTCTTGGGAACGATGAGAATGTGGGTCGGCGCCTGCGGCGAGATATCGCGAAACGCCGCGACGCGGTCGTCTTCATAAATCGGAGCCGCGGGGATTTCTTTACGGAGGATTTTCGCGAAAACGTTGTTCTTGTCGTAGGCGCTCATCGTCAGACTCCTTGCGTGACTTCCTAGACGGAAATATATTTTTCGATGGCCTTCTTCGCGTCGGAAGAAATCCTCGTGAAGCGGAACGAAAACCCGCGCCCGTCCTCGAGCGTGCGCACGATCTCGCCTTCGGCCACGAAGCCTTTGACTTTTTTCGCGTCGGCCGGGCTTACGTTGAGCTTGACCTTCGCGCCCACCGGGCCGGGAACGCGATCGGTCAGGACCTGCATGCCGCCCACCGAAATGTCGCGGCAAACCGCGATGATGACGTCGGCTTCATTCGCCACGAAAAGACGCGCTACGAGCGGACGACGGGGAAAATCCCGTTTGTCTTTGCGCATCGACTTCGATCCGCCCTCCGGTTTTCGTTTCTGCGCGGGCCAGGAATCAGCCGGCGCCGGCGCCGCAGGTTGCCCGAGATAGACCGCGAACTCGGTGACCTGAGGAAGCGAGCGCCAATTCGACCAGCCCGGGGTCCACAAAAACGCCGAGGCGTCGATCTTGTTGCTCTCCAGAACGTGAATGAGCTCGGCGCGCGAGAACGGGCCGTACTGCGTTTTCTTGAAATAGAGGTAGTGCGAAGGTTCCTGCGGCGCCGGGACGGCAAGAATTTTCCTGGTTTTCGGCTTCAGCTGCTCTTGAATCCGCGCCTGAAGATTTTTCAGGTCGTAGGCCGCGGGCTTCGGGGGCACGAGCACCGCGAATTCCTTCTCGTCGCAGATGCGTTTGAAATCGGTCCAGCCCATGCGCCAAACCGAGTCAAGAAGCGTGACTTCGCGCCGCTCGATGCGCTCGTAAATTTCCTCGGCGGTAAGCGGGCCGACGGTCGTGCCCCGAAGGTAGAGGTAATATTTCGCACTGGTGTTGTCGAAGAGAAACTGCCCGGTGTTTTCCATGCCGATATTTTCGCGCCAAACAGACTTAAAAGCGAACAGAAATTTCGACGCCTTTTCTTCGCGGGCGGACGGTTGATTCCTTGCGCGCTCCTTAGTAATCTCGCGCTATGGATCCCAACACCTCGTTTACGGTTCAAACCGCCGATGGCGTAGCGCTTTTCGTCGATCGCTTCGATTCTCCGCAGGCCCCGCATCGTTCGGGCTCAAACGGCCATCAGGACCACGCGCCCGAAAAAATCCTCCTGATCGTCCACGGCTACAGCGAGCACGGCGGGCGCTATCGGCACGTTCCGGGTTTCTTAGGCGAGGATTTCAGCCGTTTTTACGCGATGGACCTTCGAGGGCACGGACGCAGCGGCGGCATCCGCGGCCACGCGCCGAGCTTCGACGCATTCGTCGACGATCTTCAGCGCGTAACCAAAGCCATCGAGGAGCGCGAGCGCGGAAACCGCCTTTTTCTGCTTGCGCACAGCCTGGGCGGCCTCATCGCGCTGACCCTTCTGTTGCGCGAGAAGAAAGTTCCGTTCGAATTCGCCGTGATCAGCGCCCCGCTTCTGGAGCTCGTGATGCCGGTCAATCCGCTGCTCAAAGGGGTCGCGCGCTTGCTGAACTCAACGCTTTCGACCCTGCAGCTTTCGGGCGACCTCAACCCACAGCGCCTTTCGCACGACACGGCCGTGGTCGAGAACTACATCAAGGATCGCCTTGTGCACGCGAAAGTGACCCCGCGAATGTTCTTCGCGATGGAAGAGGGGATGGCGTGGGCCAGAAAACAGACGGGGCCGCTCGCCTGCCCGCTACTCATGCTCGCGGCCGGCGACGACATGATCGTTTCGACGCCGTCGATCCGCGAGTTCTACGAAAACTTGAAGTGCCGCGATAAAGAGCTGCGCGAATATCCTGGAATGTTTCATGAAGTGATGAACGAGATCGGCAAAGCGAAGGTCTTCGCCGACATCCGCGAGTGGATGCGTCCGCGCCTTGAAGCCGCGCCTCGCACGCCGGCGCCCGAGGCCGGCACGTGAGCGGCAGCGCGCGCGAGCCCCGCGATCTCGTCCGTCTCATCCGCGATCTGTCGTACAAAGAAGGGCGCTTCACGCTTGCTTCGGGCAAGGAGAGCGCGTTTTACGTCGACATCAAGAACGTCTCGCTGCACCCGCAAGGCGCGCGCCTCATCGGCGAGGAGGCGTGGAAGCGCCTCACGCCGTCTGAGTTCGACGGCGTGGGCGGGCCCACGCTCGGCGCCGATCCTCTCGCCACGGCGCTGTCGCTCGCGGCACTTGCGGCCGGGGCCGCGGTGCCAGCCTTCATCATCCGCAAAGAGCCCAAAAAACACGGTACGTCCCAGTGGATCGAGGGGCGCGAGAATCTCAAAGACCAGGGCCGGCTTCTCGTGATCGAGGACGTGGTCACCACGGGCGGCTCTTCTTTGAAAGCGATCGAGAAAATCCGCGCCGAGGGTTTCAAGGTGGATACGCTTCTGTGCGTGCTCGACCGCGAGGAAGGCGGGCGCGAGGCGCTGGCAAAGGCGGGCGTTCGTCTGGTCGCGCTCTCCACGATTGATCAAATCCGCAAAGCCGGGTAACCTTTAGCCATGCATCGCCGGAGAATCGCAGCAAGGGTGGCGTCTGTGTTGACTGTTTTCGCATGTACTGCGGCCTTTTCGGGCTGCGCGAACAAACCGGTTTCGCCGCTGGATCAGTTCGCGACGGCGCAAAAAACGAAGATCGTCGAGGCGTCTTTTTTCGACGACGCGAATTTCATTTTCTCGGCGGCAGCCTACATCCCCACGCTCGACGACCTCGCCTCGCTCAAGCAGGCCTGGTTCGAGTTCGGAAATTCTTTTCCCGAGAGCTCCGCGATCTCGAATGTCGAGACCGAGACGAAAAAGGGCCCAGGTCAGGCCGTGATCGTGGCTCTCTTCATGACCGAGTACGAGAACGCCGATCTTCGCAACAAGTCGATGGGCTGGGCCGTCGGTCCCGCTCCGGTCACCATCACGGAGCTGGCCGAGCGCGACGTTCCGCTGCGCACGCTCATGCCGATCAAGAACGACTGGGCGAGGTACTATCTGTTGACTTATCCCAAAGACAAATTCGGCAACGAAACCGCTCCTCGGACCCTGATCGTCAGCAACCGCATTTCGAAGGTCGAGCTGAAGCTCGCACGATAAGCCGGAGCTGAAGCTCGCTGAGCAGCACCATCGGCGTGGCCCGGCTGGGCAGAAACTTCCTGGCCTACGCACGCAGGCAGGGCCTTTTCTTGTCTGCTGCTCAGCGCAAGCTCAAGAAGCTCCGATAGATGGAGTATGAGAAAAACCCCGTTCATCACCTGTCTTCCGCTGCTTTTCGTAACCTTGGTTGGCTTCACTGCGCCCGCTGTGACGCAAGCGAAGGAACCGCCGAATTACCGCGCTCTTCAAAAGGATTACCGCCAATTCCTCATGCGCCTCGGGTTCGAGGACTACTCGAACATGGTCCGCGAAAATCGCAAACGGAACACCGGTGCGGGCGCGGCCTCGGAGTACGTGCTCAAGTTCAACCAGGGCCGCTATGGGATCGTGAACTTCTCGCGCGAGCTCGCGATTCTGCTCGCGCTCAAGCTCGAACAGGCCGAAGGCGCCGAAGCCGCCGCGCTCAAGGAAAAACTCGCGCGGCTTACCGCGCGGCTTTTCTCTCTGCGCCCGATGGAGCCGCCGACGAAATTCCCGGATTCGGTTTTGAGCGTAAAGGCCTCCGAGCTCGAAGAAGCGAAAATCCAGTATCTCGTCGACGTCACGAAGCAGAATATCCGCGAGCACACCGACACGGTTTTGAGCGATCTCTACGAAACGCTCTACGGCGAGGAAGCCCTTAAAACGACGCTCGCCACCGAAGGTCCGACGAAGGAGGCGTTGCTGAAGGAGTTGCATCGAATCCGCGGACTGGTCGAGCGGATCGTCGAATTCACGTACCTCGACTCCGAGCTCGGGCAAACGCGTTACCTCGGGCGCGCCCTCGCGACAAGCCTCATACGCCACGCGCGCCTGCGCGGCGACGCGGAATTCGAAAAGACCCTCAAGGCGGCCGTGAAAAGAGAAGGCCTGCGTCTCGAGAATTTCGTCGGCGACACGCTCTCGTTCACCGACAAGGACGGACGAACCCACCGCCTCAAGATCGAGAACGGCGATTTCTTGAACGAACGCTCGATCGGACCGGAAGCGGGTGAGATCACCTGGGGCGCGCGCCCGGGATTGAGCAACACCTTGCGCGCGGCGCGAATGCGACTGCTCGGGAATATCTGGGGACTGATCCTTCCGAAGGAAGACTTCGAGAGCGCGCAACTCGGCGCGGTCGATTACGCGCGAATGCGGCTTTCCGAGAAAAGGTTCGCGACGAAGGGATTCTCGCACGTCGGGATGGCGAACGTTCTCGAAGACGCCGAAACCGGAATCAAGATGACGTGGGCGCTCGACAATTATCCCAACGCGATGGAAGGCGGGATTCGAATTTCGGGCATCCTTGAGCAATTCGCGCCCGCGGGGGAATACATGCGCCTCGGCGTCTCGCGCTACGATCCGAAAAAATTTTGGGACTTCGCGCAGTCGCAGATCAAGGAGCACGGCCATCAGGAGATCGCCTGGATCGGCGAAAAAGAATTCCTCGACGAGGACGGTGAAACCATCGAAACCGCCAGGAGTGAGCCGGATCCGTGGAAAACGACGATCTCGAAGGAAGAGTTCGAGCGGCTTCATTCGGCGCCGCGCTCGCAAGCCGCGGAATGGTACCGCGAGGTCATGAGGCGCACGACCGATCACATCCGCCACAAAATGCTCGCCGAAGACGGCGTGGGATTCGCATACGGCTTCAGCAACTACAAAGGCAGGCTCTACTGTTCGTTGACGGTTCTGATGGCCTCGCTGCAGGCGACGGGGCTCGAGCTTCAACCGGTCCAGGACCGTTGGAACATCATCATGCGGGTCATGAAGCTCTTCAACGCAGGCCCGGTGAAGGACATGAATCTCGACGTCCGCATCATCGCGCCTTCGGGCTTTCTCTGGCAGCCGCTCGTGGACAAGAAATATTTCGTCGAATACCCGTATATGACGCCGTACGAGCGGGCCCGCGCGATCATGTCCCCGCAGATACTCGCGATGAATCCGAAGATGACACGGCTGCTTTCCAAACTAGTCGAGGCCGCCGGAATCGATGAAACGCGCATCGCCGTCTATGAGGATGAGCTCATGGAAAAGATCGAGGCCTCGCTTCAAGGCGAGATCACCAAACGCCAGAAGAGTGCCGCGACCTCGCAGCACGCGGGTGCGCCCTCGACGAGCGGATACGTTTCGGCGTGTTCGCGACTGTTGAAGTGATTAGGCTGTCGCTGGAGCTACCGCTCCAGCGACGCCATCATACTTTCAGAGTCCCGGTAAACCGGAGCCCCATCACGTCTTCGGCCCACTGGATTGTTTCGGTTTCAGGTAAAATTACGAGGATCGTCTTGCCGCTCTCAAAAAGCTCGCGCGCGGGACGAAATCCCTCGGCGAACGCTTTGCGCATGAACGGGCTCGAGAAATCCAAGACGACGAGCGCGGTTTTCTGCAGCATCACGTTGATCTGGGCGATCTCCAGATGCTCTCTCGCGCTTAAGATTTGGGTTGGGATGGGTTTGTTGTTTTTGTCGAGAAGAGGATTTTGGGGATTGGTGCGGGCTTTGAGGGAGAGACCGTAAAGTCTCTCCATAAAATAGTAGAGAGCGTCTTTCCGAACGGCCTGGGTTCGGTAGAGGATCGCCTCCTGGATCGTTTCGCCGTACATCAACGGCGAGCGCCCGAGAATCGCTGAATACTGTTTGCGCCGCTCCGGCGCTTCAAACGCCTCGCTGCCCAGCCTGAACTCGATGCTGGCACCTTCGAGATCCTTGAATCCCAAAAGCCAATCGCAGAGAAAATTCTTACGGAACGCGTCTTCGCCCGTAATCGCGAGGCATGAACCGCTTTCAATGTGAATCGGCGCGGCGGCAAAACTCGTGCGCGCCCAGATTTCAGCTCCACCCGTAATCAAAAAAGACGAGGTACTCTCGTTTTCGTTTGCCTTATTCTCGTTTGCGGATGGCTTAAGCCAGTTCAGCGCATTCATGGGGGTATACTTGAGCAAGGCGCGTACCAGTTTGCCGATGTCCGGTTAAGCTCATAACCCATCGTAATAACAGCTAATACCATACTCCGACTTTTCAGAAGGCGTGATCTCCGGTGCCACTGGAGCCACCCTGACCCTTGAAAACCGGTGTCAGGGTGGGGCCTCGACGCCTGATTACACCTTGATCATCCCGGTAAACGCGAATGCCATGGTTTCGGCGGCCCATTCAACCATGTCCGCGTCGTTTCCCACGAGCTCGCATGGCGAAGGCAGGATCGCGAGGATCGTCTTTCCGCTCTCAAGCAGCACGCGCGCGGGGCGAAAGCCTTCGGCGAGCGCTTTCCGAAAAAACGCGCTCGAAAGATCGAAGACTACGAGGGCCGTGCGCTGCAGCATCACGTTGATCTGCGCCACCTCGAGCTGCTCGCGCGCGGTGAGACTTCGCAGCGGCACGTGCCGCCCCTCGCGGTCGAGCAGGGGATTGCGCGGACTCATCCGCGCCTTGAGCGACGGGCTGTAGAAGCGTTCGATGAATCCGTAGAGCGCTTTCTTGGCCACGTTGGACGCTCGAAAGAGAACCGCGTCCTGGATCGTCTCGCCGTACGTCGCGGGAGCGCGGCCCAGAATCGCCGAGTGGCGCTTGCGCAGCGGCGCTGAGCCGAGTGCCGCCGCGCCCAGCCAGAACTCGATGCGACCGCCGGGTGGTTGAGTGTAACCCGCGAGCCATTCGCAAAACGCGCTCTTTCGGCTCGCGTCTCCGACGATCGCCATCCGCGCGCCGCTTTCGATATGAATCGGCTCGCTTGCCTCGTCCTTTCTCGCGAGAATTTCGGCGCCGGTGACGACCGGAATTTTACTGCTTACATCTTCCTTTGGTTTGAGGATTGATCTGAAGCAGGTTTGTGTATTCATGCCTTCTGGTAAGGCAAGCGCCATACCAGATGCAGTAGTTGAGATTTCGCGCACAACTACCCGTAGTACCGCGGGATTTCATGCGGGTATTCATGGAAATCCGCGTCAATCGCGTGACACCGGAGTCAGTGTGACTTCAGGCGAGCGGTGTCATGCTGAGCTAATTTCCCAATAGCTCGTTCAACGAAAAGCCTAGCTTCAACGTAAGCCGATGCGCGTCGATGCCGGCAAGGCTGAGACTGATGACTACGGCGGCTTTTCGCGACATGCGACCAAATGAAGCACAACAGCCGCGAATTGTCGTAAGGTTTTCAGGGGACTTCTAAAACCTGGATCTTGATACCATTTCGCTGATTTGCCGATAACTGATTGTTTTGCGACCATCGGCGTGGTATCTTCATTGTAGATACATCGGAGGCGTGTCAAAATGAAGGGCAAGATCCAAAAATGGGGCAATAGTTTGGCGTTACGTATTCCAAAGCTTCTTGCGGCGGAAGCGCAGGTGGTCGATGGATCCGAGATCGATCTTCAACTCAAGGACGAAAACATTGTCATCGTGCCGGTTCAAAACCGGCCGAAACTCAAAGCGCTACTGGAAAAAATAACAGCGGAAAACGTGCACGAGGAGACCGGTACTGGCGATCCACAGGGCGGTGAAGACTGGTGAGCGCGTCGACGAAGCGCCGCTACGTTCCCGAAAAAGGCGACATTATCTGGCTGAATTTCACTCCTAATACCGGCAGGGAGCAGGGTGGGCGCCGACCGGCTCTGGTCATTTCGCCCAGGGGCTATAATCACAAAGTCGGACTAGCCGTTTGTTGCCCGATTACGTCGCGGATCAAGGGATATCCGTTTGAGGTGATCTTGTCGAAAGGGCTTTCGGTTTCAGGCGCCATTCTCGCCGACCACTTGAAAAACCTCGACTGGCGGGTCCGCCGCGCGGAATTTGAAACCCGTGTGCCGAAAGCGGTGATGCAAGAGGTTCTCGCGAAGATTTCCGCGCTTTTACTGGAGGTGTAAACGCGCGCGGGCGCGCTGAAAAGTCTCGGGTAATCTCTTCAGCCTAAAGAACCGTATCCCTCTTAAAAAACACATCATCGCGCTGGGGATAATCGAGGTTGTAGTGAAGCCCGCGGCTCTCTTTGCGCTCCATCGCCGATTGCACGATGAGGTCAGCCACGGTCACGAGGTTGCGAAGCTCTACGAGATCGGCCGTCAATAGGTACTGCCAATAATACTCCTGCACCTCATGGCGGATGAGATCGAGCCTAGCCTGCGCGCGCGCCAGGCGCTGATCCGAGCGCACGATGCCGACGTAGTTCCACATGAGCGTGCGCAGCTCGCGCCACGTGTGATGGATGTTGATGCGTTCCTCCATCGGAACGGCCATGCCGGAGTCCCACTCGGGCAGAGGCTCGGGCATGCGCGACTTCTCGGCGCGCAAAAGTTCGGGATCCTCCGCAATTCGTTTTGCGATGCGCTCAAACGCGCGGTGCGCGAAGACCACGCCCTCCAGCAGCGAGTTGCTCGCGAGGCGATTGGCGCCATGCAGGCCGGTGCACGCCGTCTCGCCGATCGCGAAGAGATTTTCGACCGTGCTTTCGGCAAACGCGCCGGTGAACACGCCGCCGCAGGTGTAGTGCGCGGCGGGTACCACCGGAATCGGGTCGCGCGTGAGATCCACGCCGAACTTCAAGCAATATTCGTAAATATTCGGAAAGCGCCGGCGCAAAAACGCGGAGTCTTTGCCGGTCATGTCGAGAAAAACACATTCCGCGCCCGTACGCTTCATTTCCGAGTCGATCGCGCGCGCGACGATGTCGCGAGGAGCGAGGTTGCCCATCGGATGATACGCCGCCATAAAAGCCCGGCCCGAACGATCGGCTAGCACGCCGCCTTCGCCGCGCAACGCCTCGCTGATGAGAAAGGACTTCGCGCGCGGATCGAGCCGTGCCGCAGCGCCCGAGCCTTCCACGTAAAAACACGTCGGATGGAACTGCATGAACTCCATGTTCGCCACGCGCGCGCCAGCGCGAGCGGCCATCGCGATGCCGTCGCCGGTCGCCGTGTCGGGATTGGACGTGTAGAGATAAACTTTTCCGGCGCCGCCCGTCGCGAGCACCGTGAAGGGGGCCGAGATCGTGTGGATCTCTTGCGCGCGTGCATCCAGCACGTACGCTCCCAGCCCGCGAACCCGTTTGGGGGCGGAGTTCCGCGCCGATCCGCCGCGCTTGCGCGCGCGCGACACGCTGGTGATGAGATCGATGCCGACGTGTTGCTCGAGCACGCGGATGTTCGGTTCGGCGCGCGCCGCGTGAATGAGCGCGGCCTCGATCGCCTGGCCCGTGAAGTCATCGGCATGCAGAATCCGGCGCTCGCGGTGGCCGCCCTCGCGCGTGAGGTCGTACTCGATCCGGTTTTCGCGCGCGGGATTCAGTTCACTTGAGCCTCCCGCCGGAGGGCTGGCTTGCCGCGAAAAAGGGACGCCAAGCGCGATCAGTTCGCGCACGCGTTCCGGGCCCTCGCGCACCGTCAGGCCTACGATCTCGCGATTGCACAAGCCGTCGCCCGCATCCAATGTGTCTTGGATGTGGCTCTCAAACGAATCTTTTTCGGAAAACACCGACGCGATTCCGCCCTGGGCGTAGCGCGTAGCCCCCTCGTCGATAGAGGATTTGGTGACGATCAGCACGCGACCGAGTTTGGCGGCCTTGAGCGCGAAGCTTAAGCCCGCGATGCCTGATCCTATAACTAGAAAATCCGTTTCCATCTGCATAGAGTTTGCGGGTATTCTCTAGCACAATGACCGCGTTGAATCGAGCGCAGCAGCGTTTGCCCAGGAATTTCAACGGCCTGAAGATTTCGACGTGGCCGCTCGTTCTGGTGTTTCTTGAGCGGATCGCGCACGCGCGGTTAGGAGCAACCGATGGGACGTGAAGGGGTTTATGCGCTGTTGCCAGCGCGCGTGGAGGCTACGATCCGCTTGAGCCGCCTGAATTCGAACTTCGCGCGCATCTGCGCGAACGCCGCGCGGGCTTCAGACCGCTTCGCGGGCGCGGTCGCGATGGTGAAGGGCAACGCTTACGGGCACGGGCTCATAGAGGTCTCACGCGCGCTTGCGCGCGAAAGCAAACTCACGGCCTTCGGCGTGGCGTCGCTCGACGAGGCCGCGCGGCTGCGCGCCGCGGGCCTTCGCAAACCTGTTTGGGTTTTTTCGGGGGCGGGGCCGTTTAGCGAAAACACGGCTGCGATTTGCGTGAGGCATGGGCTTACGCCGGTGATTTATACGACGGAGGATTTGAGGCGGTGTTTGCGAGCTTGCGCACGCAACCCAAGTCTTCAGTTTCATCTGAAGTTTAATACGGGGATGAACCGTTTGGGGATAGATCCTGCCGATTTCGCCTCTGTTCTAAATCTCTTCGGCGCCGCCGGTGGCGGCGCTGCTCGCTTTCGCTCGCATGTAAAGGGAATTTGCACGCATTTAGCGAGTGCGGATGAGTCCCCATCCCAAACGAGCCGTCAAATTGAGATCTTCCGCGCGCTGACGCGCGCGTGTTTTGCTGTCGCATATATTCATTGCGCGAACTCGGCCACGAGCGTTTCGTCTGATCTCTTCGGTACGGGCGCATTTTGCAATCTTATCCGCCCGGGTATCGGGCTCTATGGCTATGCGGGAGCCGCGGGCGCAAGGCTCGGCCTTCAACCGGTTCTTGAGCTTCGCGCGCGCGTGCTCCAGTCACGAAGTCTTCGGCGCGGAGATCGCGTGGGATACGGAGGAACTTATTCGGCACGCGCCGGTGAGCGCGAGGCGGTCGTCGCCTCCGGTTACGGTGACGGGCTTCACCGGGCGCTGTCCAACCGTGAAATTCTTATCTCAACGGGTGGAAAAGCGCTTCGCGCTGTTTCCGTTCTCGGACGGGTGAGTATGGACATGACTTCATTGGGGGCTGGCCTGAAGCCGGGATCATGGGTTACTCTTTTGGGCATGAACCAACGTCAGGGAGAGCGCATGGCCTCTGAGGCGGGGACCATCATCTACGAAATCCTCACGTCGCTGACCGATCGCGTGGCGAGAATTTACCGATGAGCTGGGTGGCCTCGATCGGTGACGCCTTCATGGAGTTCATCGCCGAAACCGGCCGCATTTCGAAGTTCTTTCAGAGCGCGATGTACTGGATGTTCAGGCCGCCGTTCCGGTACAAGCTCGTTCTCGAGCAGTTTCTCTTCGTCGCCAACAAGTCGCTCTTCATCATCTGCGTGACCTCGATCTTCACTGGAATGGTCTTCGCGGTGCAGGTGTACTTCGGATTTCGCATCATCAACGCCGACGGGCTGGTGGGTCCGACGACGGCGATCGCGTTCGTGCGCGAACTGGGTCCGGTTTTCACCGCGATCGTCGTGACGGGCCGCTGCGGCGCCGCGATGGCGGCACAGCTCGGCACGATGCGGGTCACCGAGCAAATCGACGCGATGGACGTCATGGCCGTCAACTCGATCCACTACCTCGTCGTCCCGCGCCTGCTCGCGAGCTTCATCGCAATGCCGCTGCTCACCGCTTTGTTTATTTTCGTAGGCAACGTCGGGAGCAATCTTACCGGCATACTCCAGCTCAAAATCGACCCGGTCATCTACATGTCTCATCTGCAGGAGTTCGTTCTTGTCCGCGACCTCGCGCAAGGGTTGATTAAAGGCGCGGCGTTTGGGATAATTTTCGCGACGATCGGTACCTATAAGGGATACTACACGCAGGGCGGGGCAGAGGCCGTCGGCCGTTCCACGAACCAGGCAGTGGTGGTTACGCTGGTTCTGATTCTGGTCTCGGATTACTTCCTCACCTTGATGATCCGCGCGTTGCTGTACCCGACTCAGATCTGACATCCGGAAAGGGGCCAAGGGATTGGCGCAGACTCAGCAAGAATTCGCGATCGAAATCCGCGATCTGCATAAAAGCTTCGGCGAGGGGCGCTACCACGTCTACAGCGGCCTCGACGTCAAGATCCCCAAAGGGCTGATCACGTTCATTCTCGGCCCGTCCGGCGTCGGAAAATCGGTTCTGCTCAAACACACGCTGGGACTGCTGAAGCCCGACCGCGGCGATATCCTCATTTTCGGGCGCGCCATCCCGTACGACAAACCCCGCGAGTTGAACGAAATGCGCAAGCACTTCGGCATGCTCTTCCAATATGCGGCGCTCTTCGACGATTTCACGGTTTTTCAAAACGTCGCATTCCCGCTCGTCGAGCACCGCAAGGACATCACGCTCGACGAGATCAAAAAGAAGGTCGTCGACAAGCTGCGCGCTGTTGGCCTCGATCCCGAAAATACGCTCGATAAATACCCCAGTGAGCTTTCGGGCGGCATGAAAAAGCGCGTGGGGCTTGCGCGCGCGATCGTGCTTGAGCCGCAGATCCTTCTCTACGACGAGCCGACCACCGGCCTTGACCCCGTCACGCGCGCCATGGTCGACGATCTCATCCTCGAGACGAACGCGAAATTCGGGTTAACGTCGGTCGTCATCAGCCACGATATCCTTTCAGCGCTTTATTCGGCCGATCAGATCGGTTTTCTTCACGGCGGAAAGATCGTGTTCTGGGGCACACCCAAGGAATTCACCCAATGTAACCACGAAGTCGTTAGAAACTTTCTCGACGCCGAGATGAAGCATCGCAAGGAGCTCGAACAATGAGTGCGGAACTGAAAGCAGGGGTATTCGTACTGATGGCGCTCGCCTCGCTGGTCTACATGACCACGCGCCTGACCGAAAACCGGTACTCGAAGATGGGCACCAAGCGCTACCACGCGCACGTCAAAGACGCGACCGGCCTTTTGTCCAAAACGAAGGTGAAGATGGCGGGCCTTGACGTGGGCGCGCTCGAGAACATCACGCTTGTCGAGAACCACGCCAAGGTCACCATGCAGATTGCCGCCGACATCGTGATGCACAGCGATGCGCGCGTCGCGATCAAGTCGATCGGCTTCTTGGGCGACAAGTACATCGAGCTCTTTCCGGGTACCGATTCCAAGCCGAAGCTCGAGGAAGGCGGCACGCTCGCCGAGGGAAGTGTCGGCGGCGGCATCGACGAGCTGACCTCGAAAACGACGGCAGTCGTCGATAATCTGCGCGAGATCACGCAGCTCTTAAAGGAAGCCTTGAAGGGTTCGGGCGAGGAAGAGGACAGCCGCCTTGACCGCATTCTCGACAATATGGAGAACTTCACCGCGGGGCTCTCGTCGATCGAAAAATACGGCGAGCTCGCCGATCGCTTGAACGAAGTCGCGGTCAACGTGCGCGAGATCACCGACAAGATCAAAAAAGGCGAAGGGACGGTCGGAAAGCTTCTTTACGACGCCGAAACCATCGACAAACTCAACTCGACCCTTTCGGGTGTGAACAAGTTCATCACCAAAGCAGACAAAACCGCGCTCACTTTGGACGCGCACGCCGGCGCGCTTGCGAACACGGGCGGATCCAAATCCTACTTCTCGGTCGCCTTCCAGCCGACGTACGACAAATACTATCTCGTCGGCGTGAATACCGCTCCGGCCGCGAAAACCACCGTGCAAAAAACCTACACCACGAACAGTGCCACCGGCGTCACGACCTCCGAAACCGAAGAGAAACACCCGCGCGCCGTCTTCATCAACGCGCAGTTCGCCAAACGCTTCGGAGACGTCGTCGCGCGTTTAGGGCTTTTCGAAAGCTCGGGCGGCCTGGGCCTCGACTACCTGTTCTTGAACGAACGCCTGAAGCTCTATACCGAAGCCTACAACCTCGGCAAAAGCAGCGGTTCGGATCGCGGCGCGCAGGTCAACCTCGGAACCGAAGTGCACTTTTTCAAACCGATCTACCTCTGGGGCGGCGGAGACGACCTCATCAGCAAGTCCGGACGCAATCTATTTGTGGGAGCGGGTCTCCGGTTTACCGACAACGATCTCAAGGCTCTCGTTTCGGCGGCCGCAGGAGCGGCGAGATAGCCGATGAGCCGGGCTGTTGAACCGCAAAAGAGCGCCGGAAACGAAACCCTGTGGCTGATCCGCAATGCTAGCGGGCGGATCGAAGGCCCGCTGCCGTTTTCAAAGCTCAAGGCCATGATGGCCGAGGGCCGGCTCCCTCCCGATTCGGAAATCTGCCCTGAAAACAGCTACTGGTTCACGTTCCAGGAGTTCGACGAAATGAAACGCCATTTCACCGCCGAGGAAATCAGCGGCGTGGTTGCGCGCTTCCGGCGTGACGCCGGCGCGGTCGAAGACGCCACGAAGCCGGACTTGAGTTCCTCACTCGAGCGAGATGAGCCGGCTTCAGTTCGCCGGCCTCGCGGCCTTGAGCGCGCGCAGCTTCTGGGCATCATTTTTTTCATCGGGATCGTCGCGGCATTGCTGGCCGTGCTCTGGATTCACCACAGTCTCAGCGGTTCGGCCTCGCCCCGATCATGAAACGCAGTTTCTTGACGTGACGGCGGCCCATCTCGCGTTCGAGGTTATCGAGCAGCAACGCTTCGAGGTATCGCAGCTGCTGCAGCCACGCGCTGCTTTCGGATGCGACCAGCAGCGTGTCTTTCTCGACGAATTTCACGGGCCAGCAATGACCGGCGACTTTCGGGCCTGCCGCTCGCTCCCAGCATTCGAAGATCTCGAATTCCCGTTCCTTTTCTTTGAAGCCCGGCACCTGGGATGACAGCAGGTCCGACAGAATTTTTTTTATGTCATCCATGCGCTCGAAGTTATTTACAAGTCCCTGAAAATTCAATAGCTTTTAATGTATGACCGATAAGCCACATGCGCCGAAAGTCACCTACGTTTCGCTCAACCTCATGGATCTGTCGGCGGAAAAGCCTTTCCCCGGCCCGCTCTATCTTTATATCGGGCACAAGCTCGTTCGGTACCGCAACAAAGACGACGCGCTCGACTCGGACGGCCTCGACAAGCTTCTCTTCAATCACCTGCGCTACGTCTTTATCGAGGATGGCGATCGCGCGGCCTTCGAGAAGTGGGTCATCGCCAACGACGCGGCGGCTAAATCCGAAACCGCGGCCGGCGCGACCCCCGAGGCCAAAGAGATCGTCGAGAGTGTTGAGGCCCAGCGCCGCGCGATGCTCGACAT
This sequence comes from Deltaproteobacteria bacterium, assembly GCA_016186905.1. Classification (GTDB taxonomy): domain Bacteria; phylum Bdellovibrionota; class UBA1018; order UBA1018; family UBA923; genus JACPKS01. Next base: position 31,449 of record JACPKS010000061.1, on the reverse strand, counting down.
TTTTTCGAGCGCTCGCGGCGAACCGCAGGTCAAGCACGCCATTGAAACGTCCAAGAGACTCGTTCACGAGTTCTTGAAGAAGCCCTTCGCGGTCAACAACCTTCAAGCCCTGCAGCGCTATTCCAAGGGCGCGGTCGACCATTCCGTGAACGTCTCGGCACTGTCTGTTTTTTTGGGATTGAGACTGGGATATTCCCACCAGCTCATCCTCGAAAACCTCGCCATGGGCGGGCTCTTTCACGACATCGGAAAGATGCTCGTCGAGCGCAAAGGCGACGCGATGATGAGCGACGACGATCCCGCGATGCAGGAGCATCCGCACCTTGGCAAAATGCTTCTCGAAAAACTCAAAGACAAGATTTCAAACGAAGTGCTGATGATCGTGGCCCAGCACCATGAATACCTCGACGGATCGGGTTTTCCGGCGCAGATCAGGGGCCTCGCGGTCTACGATCTCGCCCGCATCGTCACGATCGCCAACGTCTATGATAATCTCGTCTCCAAAAGTACCGGCAAGACCATGCGCGAGCGCCAGGAAGGCGCGATGGCCAAGCTCGAGTCGTCGGCTTACGAAGGAAAGCTTGACCCGAAGAAACTCGAGAAATCGATCAAGATCCTCAAATACAGCCTGATCTGAAATCGCCATGAACGATCAGTATCTTTTCAACAGCATCGAACCGAAGTGGCAGCGCATTTGGGAGGAGCGAAGCGCGTTTCGCACGCCATCCAGCCCCGAAGAGCTCGCATCCAAGCCGAAGTACTACATTCTCGACATGTTTCCGTATCCGTCGGGCGCGGGCCTTCACGTGGGGCACCCCGAAGGCTACACCGCGACCGACGTGCTGGCGCGCATGAAGCGGATGCAGGGATTCAACGTTTTGCATCCGATGGGATGGGATGCGTTCGGCCTGCCCGCCGAGCGCGCGGCCGTGCGCGAGAACATCCATCCCGCGATCATCACCAAGCGCAACGTCGAAAACTTTCGCGGGCAGATCAAGCGGCTGGGATTCAGCTACGACTGGGAACGCGAGATCGACACGTCGGGGCCCGATTACTATCGCTGGACGCAGTGGATTTTTCTGAAGCTCCACGAAAAGGGCCTTGCGTACATGTCGGAAGTGCCCGTGAACTGGTGTCCGGCGCTTGGCACCGTGCTCGCCAACGAAGAGGTGAAGGACGGCTGCTACGTCGAAACCGGCGACCCCGTCGAGCGCCGGCTCATGAAGCAGTGGATGCTGCGGATCACGGCCTACGCCGAACGGCTGCTCACCGACCTCGAAACCGTCGACTGGCCCGAAGGTGTTAAGGAAATGCAGCGCAACTGGATCGGCAGATCGGTCGGCGCGGAAATCGATTTTGAGATCGCCGAGCATCCGGGAAAGCGCTTCACGGTCTACACCACGCGGCCCGATACGCTTTTCGGCGCCACGTACTGCGTGCTGGCGCCAGAACATCCGCTGGTCGCAAGCATCGCCTCGGCTGCACTTCGGAATGCCGTGATGAAGTACGCCGACGAGGCCCGGCAGAAAACCGAGCTCGCGCGCACCGACCTCGCGAAATCCAAAACCGGCGTCTTCACGGGCGCCAACGCGATTCATCCCGTGACGGGCGCGAAGACCCCGGTCTGGGTGGCCGACTACGTGCTGATGTCGTACGGAACGGGCGCCATCATGGCCGTGCCCGCGCACGACTTGCGCGATCACGAGTTCGCGCGCGCGTTCGGCATCGAGATTCGCGAAGTGATCCGCCCGTCGCAGGGTGCGAGTACTAAGCCCGTCTCCGAAGCGGCGTTCGAAGGCGAGGGGACGTGCGTGAATTCCGGATTTCTCGACGGCTTGAGCGGTGATGCCGCCAAGAAAAAAATGACCGAGTGGCTTGAAGCCAACCGCAAAGGCCGCGAGCAGGTGCAGTACCGGCTGCGCGACTGGCTCTTTTCGCGGCAGAGATATTGGGGCGAACCGTTTCCGATCGTCCATCTCGAGGATGGAACGATGATGACGGTGCCCGAAGGCGAGCTTCCCGTGAAGCTTCCTCCAGTCGACGAATACCGCCCTACCGAAGACGGAAAGCCGCCGCTCGCGCGCGCGGCCGACGACTGGCTGATGGTGACTCTTCCTGACGGAAGAAAAGGGATGCGCGAGACGAACACGATGCCGCAGTGGGCGGGCTCCTGCTGGTACTACCTGCGCTATCTCGATCCGAAGAACGAAACCGCCGCGTGGACCAAGGAAACGGAACAGTACTGGATGCCGGTCGATCTCTACGTCGGAGGAGTCGAACACGCGGTGCTGCACCTGCTTTATGCGCGATTCTGGCACAAGGTGCTTTACGACTGCGGGCTCGTCCACACAAGCGAACCGTTCCGGAAGCTCTTCAACCAGGGAATGATCCTCGCATACAGCTACTGCGACTCGCGCGGGAAATACCACCACTACAGCGAAGTCGAGGAGCGCGGCGGCGCGCGCTACCTCAGAGGCGCCGGCGAAAAACTCGAGACGCAGATCGAGAAAATGTCGAAGTCGAAGTTCAACGTGGTCAACCCCGACGACGTCATCGACCAGTACGGCGCGGATTCGCTCAGGCTTTACGAGTTGTTCATGGGACCGCTTGAGCAGGTGAAACCTTGGCAGATGGACGGCGTCGAAGGCGTATCGCGCTTTCTCGGACGCGTTTGGCGAATGGTGTTCGGCAACTTGAGTCTCGTCAAAGAGATCGAACCGTACCGCGGCGAACACGACGCGATCACCAATTCCGACGCGAAAAAACTCCGCACGAAAACGCATCAGACGATTCGCAAGGTCACGGCTGACCTCGAGCCGCATCTTCGTTTCAATACCGCGATTTCCGCGCTCATGGAGCTCGTCAACGAGATTTACCTTTTCAAAGCCGAGCTGCACGACGAACAAAGCCGGCAGATCCTGCGCGAGACGGTTGAATCGCTGCTCAAACTCTTGAATCCGTTTGCGCCCCATCTCTGCGAAGAGCTTTGGGAAGAGCTCGGCTGCAAGTCGATGCTCGCGCACGAGGCCTGGCCAGTACTCGACCCGCAAGCCGTCGAGCTCGATACCGTGACCGTCGTCGTGCAGGTGAACGGAAAACTTCGCGGAAGCTTCGTCGTCGCGAAGACCGTCACCGCAGACGAGCTCAGCGCCATCGCGCTTAAAGACCCGAAAGTCGCCCAGTTTCTCGAAGGCAAGGAGATCGTGAAGGTCATTCATGTGCCGAACAAGCTTCTCAACTTTGTGGTGAAAGCGTGACGCGCTTTCGGTTTCGTGGTGAAGGCGTGAGCCCGGTTGCTGGCGCAGCTGACCATGCGACCGCTTTTAGCGCCGCGGGTCGCGCGGCTTTGGTTTTTGGCGCCGCGGGTCGCGCGGCGCTTGGCGCTAAAAGCCGGCGTGCGGCGTTGGCCTCCATTTCGCTCGCTTTCGCGCTCTCGGCGTGCGGCTATTCCTGGCAGACGAGAAACAATCCCTGGAAATCGCAAGGCATCGAAAAGGTCTACATCAACATCATGACCAACAACAGCCTGCGCGCGGGAGCGGAGGTGCCGTTCACGAGCGCCTTCGTCAAAGCCTTCTCCAGAGGCAACAAGGTGCGCGTCGTCTCGCGGCCCGAAGACGCCGACGCGGTCGTCGACGCGGTTCTGGATTCAGTCTCCGCCTCGATCAGCTCGAGCACCACGGTTCCAAGCCTCACGGCGGATATAGCGGCCACCGATTTGAGCGACATGGTCATCGCGACCGAATACGTCGCCAAAGCCAACGTCACGGTGAATCTCGTGCGCCGAAGCGACGGCACGCAGCTCATTTCGCAGTCCTTCGACAGGGTCAAGGTCTTCCCCGGCAACAACCGTTTCGGACTGCCAGGCACGACCTCGGTTCTCATCAACGATTCCCAGCAGCAGCTGGCCTTGAACGAAATCGCGCAGGTCATCGCGAGCGACGCCTACGACACGATCCTGGAGGCGTTCTGACGATGAACCCGAAGCAGGCGCTGGCCGATCTGCAAAAGGGCGAGACCTGGCCTGTTTATTTTCTCTACGGGGATGAGCCCTACAAGATCGACGAGTTCATCGCGAACGCGCGCACGGCGGTTTTCGGCGGGTCCCTTGGTAGCGAGTACTCCGTCGAGCGCATCGACGGGTCGGTCAGCACCGGAAGCGCCGTGGTCGGCGCGCTCCAGAGCATGGAACTCTTCGGCGCTCGAGGCCACGGCGGCAATCGAAAGATCGTGATCGTCAGGCAGGCCGCCCAACTCAAAGAGCAGGAACCGCTTGCCGACGCGGTCATGGGCGGCGACCAAGGGCCAGAGAAGGATCCGTGGGGCGGAAATGTCCTGATTCTGGTCTCCGAGTCGCTCGACGGCCGCAGAAAATTCCACCAGTGGCTCAAAAAGAAAGGCTATGCGCTCGAGTTTGCCCGCGCCAAAGACACCGAGCTCAGCCAGTGGGCGCGCTACATCGCGCGCAAGTTCGGCGTCAATCTCGAACCGGGCGCGGCCGAGCTTCTCGTCCTGCTTTCGGACGGCTCGCTCTTTCGGCTCGAACAAGAAATCGAGAAGTCCTGGCTCCACGCCGGCGGCGCGTCCGATGCGACGATCCGCCGCGAAGATGTCGCGGCAGTCGCCTCGCGCGAAGTGTCGCACGAGATGGTGGAGCTCGTGGACGCGATTCTCGACTCGAAAAGGACGCGTGCGATGATCCTGTGCGAGAAGCTCATCCGAAGTTCGGAGGACGCGCTGGGTCTCACGGGATTCCTCGCATGGGGGATCAAAAACCCAATGGGAAAGCGGCGGCCGGACGCCGCTCGGAACAGGCGCCTTCTCGCGCGGCTTCTCGACTTGGACCTGCGCCTCAAGTCAACCGGGCTCGACGCCCGGTCGCTGATCGATCAATTTGTGGTGGAGAATACGAAATAGCCGCTCAAAAGCGTGCTTGAGCCATCTGTGCCAGCCGCGCGGTCTTGCGGCTGGCGCGCTTTTTCGGAATCGCGCCTTTGCTTGCGGCCTTCTTGAGCGCGCGCTCGGCCGTCACGAGGGCTTGAAGGGCTGCTTCCTTGTTGGCGGCTTCGGCTATCGCCTTTACCGCTTTCTTGACCTCGGTTTTGGCCGCGGACTTGATGAGCGTATTGCGGGCGTTGCGCTTATTCGACTGACGCGAGCGCTTCAATGCGGATTTATGGTTTGCCACGAACGGTGTACCTCCAAAGACTGACTAAAATTATCCTAGTTTTTATCTGACTTGTATAACGATTTCAAATGTTTTTTACTATACGGAAACCCATACGAGGAAACCCACATGCCGACCGTACTGCACCGTTTGAATCGTTGGGCCGTCGAGGCCCCTGAAAGCACCGCTCAGCGCTTTAAAGAGTGGAGCAAGCAAAACTCTCCTTGGAAGACCTATTCCGCGCGCGAGTTCATGGACCGCGTATTCCACCTTGCCGTATACCTCGAAAGCCGCGGAATCCGCCCCGGCGACAGCGGCGCGATTTATTCGTACAATTGTCCGCAGTGGGTTCAGCTCGAGCTTGCGCTCATGTTGATCCGCGCGAAGTCCGCCGGCATTTATCCCAACTCGACCCAGAAAGACGTGCTCTACGTCCTCAACCATACCGAAGCGAAAGTCGTGGGCGTGCAGGATCACAAATATTTCTCGAAAATCGGCACGGATCATCTGCCCAAGGCGACGAGCCTCGTGCTCGTCTTCGACGGCGACACGAGTGTCACCCCGAACGCGGTGAGGTTCGACTCCGCGATCGAAGAGGGAAGGAAGTTCGCTTCCGGCAAGCGTATCGAAGATTACCTGAGTCGTATCGACGTCAACGACGGCGCGTTTTTGATTTACACTTCCGGAACGACGGGCGAGCCCAAAGGCGCGATCCTTTCGCACGACAACCTCGCGTTTACGGCGGATGCGGCGATCCAACACTGGGAGCTTCCGAAAAGCGGCGGCAATCTCTTCTCGTTTCTTCCGCTCTGCCACATCGCCGAAAAACTTCAGAACATCGGCGTGGGCCTTTCGTGCCGCTATCCCGTGAGTTTTTGCTCGAAGATGGAACATCTTGCGATCGAGCTGCAGGAGGTGAAACCTTCCCTGCTTCTTTGCGTGCCCCGCGTGTGGGAAAAAATCATGGAAGGCGTGAAGGGGAAGGTCGCCAAGGCCACTGGCGTGAAAAAAATACTCGCCAACTGGGCCCTAGCCGTCGGGGCCCGCGTTGCTGAAAAACGTTACGCCGGAAAGACGATCGGTCCCGTGGATCGCGCCTGCCTGCTGGTCGCGCATCGCCTCGTCATCGGAAAGATTCTTGGCGCCATCGGTCTCGACAACGTGAAACTCGGCGCCTCTGGAGCCGCAGCACTCCCGGCCCACGTTTCGCGCTGGTTCCGAGCTCTTGGCATCGAGATCCTCGAGGATTTCGGCCAGACCGAGTCGACGGGCATCGCCTGCATGACCCGGCCGGGCGTGGAAAGTGCTGGCACGGTGGGGATTCCGGTCATCGGCACCGAGTTTCGCATCGCCGACGACGGCGAGGTGCTCACGCGCGGCCGCCATGTCTTCAAGGGTTACTTTAAGAACGATGCGGCAACCCGCGAAGTTCTCAGCGAAGACGGGTGGCTCTTCACCGGCGACCTCGCCGAATACACCGACCGTGGGCTCGTACGCATTCGCGGACGCAAGAAGGAAATCATGAAAACCTCGGGCGGGAAAATGATAGCCCCCCTTCCGATCGAGGATCAGATCAAATCCTCCGATCTCATCAGCCAGGTTTGCATGGTAGGGGACGGGCGCAAGTATGTCTCGGCGCTCGTCACCTTGAGCGAAACCATTTTGAAGGAAATGCAGTCGCGCGACGGCGCCGTCGACGGCTTGGTGGTCAAGGACGAGAGCGTTCTCTCGTCGGTCAGAAAACACGTGGACGGCGTGAACCGCACACTTGCGTCCTACGAGAAGATCAAATATTTCACGGTCCTTTCGCGCGATTTTTCGATCGAGGAGGGCGAGATGACGCCGACGCTGAAAATGAAAAGAAGCGTGATCGAGAATCGGTTTCGCGACCTCATTGATCGGATGTACAGCGTGCCTTCCGGTGCCAAAGAAGACTGAGCGGATGGAGGGCGCGGCGCGCGCTCCAAGCGCGCGTCTTTTTCTGGCGGTGCGGCTTTCGCCGGAGTGCAACGCGAGTGTGGGAGCGCTTGTCCGTGAGTTGCGCCCGGCAACAGCCGCACGAGGCGTCGACGTCACATGGATCGGCGCCGACAACCTGCACGTGACGCTGAAGTTTCTCGGCGCGACACCCGAGAGTCAGATCGCGGAGATCGCGCGGGTGGCGCGGGCGGCACTCGCGAAGTTCGAATGTTTTGAGGTTACGGCGGCTGGGGCCGGCGTTTTTCCGAACGAATCGCGCCCCAAGGTGTTTTGGGTGAATCTTCGGGACGAGACAGGGCAGCTCGAGCGGATGGCGTACGCGCTTGACGAAAGTCTCGCCACCATCGGATTTCGCCGCGAACCCTATCCGTTCGCGCCGCACCTTACGATCGGGAGGGTGAAGGAGGGACGGCAAGCAGGCGAGCTTCTGTTTCGGTTCAAGACGCGACACTTCGGAAGCTGCATAATCCGCGAAGTCGTCCTCTACGAGAGCAAGACGCATCCCGAGGGAGCGGTGTATACTTCCCTTGAACGATTCCCCCTTACAGGAGATCCGATCGCTCCAATCTGAGAAAAATCAATAGCAATACAGATGCCCCGGCAACTTCCGCGCCAAAAAGAAACGGTGCGGAAGGCCCCATGCGCTCCCACAAAAAGCCGGCGATCACGCTGGCCGGAAGCGCGCCGATACCGATTGCCAAATTGTAAAGCCCGAACGCGGTTCCTCGTTGACGCTCGTCCGAAACAAGATCCGCGACCATCGCGCGCTCAGGGCCCTCAGTGAAGCCCGCAAAGAGGCCATACAGAATAAAGGCGCAAACGGTGACCGTGAGCGACGAGCTGAGCCCGATCGTGGTGTAGGCCGCGGCGTAAATCAGCCAGCCGAGGATGATGGCCGCTTTTCTTCCGAAGCGGTCGGAAAAAACACCGCCCGGCGTGGCTGAGGCCACCTTCACGATGTGAAGCGCGGTCCAAAGAAAAGGAATCCAATACATCGGCACGCCCGCGCCCCGCAGCTTGAGGATCAGGAAGGCGTCACTCGAGTTGGCCACCGTGAAGAGAAAGAGAATGAAGAGGTAGCGGCGAAAGGCCGCCGGCATCCGGAAGATGTCGGAAAATTTTGGAACTGCTCCGTCAGCAAGCGTCTCCGAGGATGCCGGACGCGAACGCTGTTCGCCGGTGTTTTCGCCGCGCGCGCGCAAGACATAATAGAGGCTCAAAAAACCTGGGATCATCGTCAGCAAGAACAGCATGCGAAGCTTTCCGGGAAAAAAATACAGGAACGCCATGGCGATCAGAGGCCCAAGCGTTGCACCGGCGTTATCCATCGCCCGGTGAAACCCGAAGATGCGTCCGCGCTCGCCTTGAGCGGCGAGCGTTCCCAGCCACGCATCGCGGGGCGCGGTGCGCGTGCCTTTGCCGAGCCGGTCGGTAAAGCGCACGGCAAGCGCTTGCCACGGACTCGTCACAAGTCCCGTAAGCGGGCGGACGAGGTTCGAGAGAAAATAACCGGCGAGCACGAACGGGCCGCGGCGGCCCACGCGATCGGACCAATATCCGACGAAAACTTTGGTGAGACTTGCCGCCGACTCGGCGATGCCCTCGTACAATCCAACGAAAACGAGGCTTGCGCCCACGGTTTGCGTGAGAAAAAGCGGAAGCAGGGGATAGATCGCGTCGGACGCGACGTCGTTGAAAAAACTCGCCAAGCCTAAAAACACGACTGCTTTCGGGAATTTCCGGAACATACGCCGTCCTTATTATTTGTTTTTTCAGACTCTATTGTTATCTTCAGTTCCATGAACGCAAGCACGAACCTTTACGAGGACCTGCGTTGGAGGGGAATCCTCCACCAGGTGACCGACGAGTCGCTCTCAAACGAGCTCACGGCGGATCATTTTACGTTGTACGCGGGATTCGACCCGACCTCCGACAGTTTGCACGTGGGAAGCTTGCTCCCATTGCTGACTTTGCGCCGTTTCCAGCTTGCCGGGCACAGTCCTATCGCCGTCGTAGGCGGCGCTACCGGCATGATCGGCGATCCCAGCGGCAAGACGGCCGAGCGCCAACTCCTGACCCCCGACATCCTCGGGAAAAATCTCGCCGGCATCACGGCGGTCATCGCCCGCTTTCTCGACCAAAAAGGCCCGAACGCCGCAAGCATCGTCAACAACGCGGATTGGTTCGAAGGTGTCAGCTACATCGATTTTCTGCGCGACACCGGAAAACACTTCACGGTGAATCACATGATCGCCAAAGAGTCGGTGCGCGCGCGCCTTGAAGACCGCGAGCACGGCATCTCGTACACGGAGTTCTCTTACATGCTGCTTCAGGCGTACGACTTTTACGTCCTCAACCTTCGCCACGCCTGCCGCCTGCAGATCGGGGGCTCCGATCAATGGGGCAACATCACCGCCGGCTGCGAGCTCATCCGCCGCATGGCCGCCGCCGAAAACCGCGAGGCGCCGCGGGTCTTCGGCCTCACGCATCCGCTCGTGACGAAGGCCGACGGCACAAAATTCGGAAAAACCGAGTCGGGCACGATCTGGCTCGATCCCCGCCGAACGCACCCGTACCAGTTCTATCAATACTTCATTCAGACGCCCGATGCCGACGCAGCCAAGCTTCTCCGCTATTTCACTTTTCTTTCCCATGAGGAAATCGCGGCACTCGAAACGTCGCTCGCCAAGGAGCCCGAGAAGCGCGCGGCGCAAACGGCACTGGCCCAGGAGCTCACCAAGCTCGTCCACGGCGAAGCCGAGCTTGAACGCGCTGAAAAAGCCTCGAAGGCTTTGTTCGGTACCGAAATCCGCGATCTCGACGCCAAGACACTGCTGGAAGTTTTCTCGGAAGCCCCCGCCACGAAGAAATCGCAGGCGGAGCTTTCGGCTGGAATCCCGATCGTCGATCTTTTGGTCGAAACGGGACTCTGCAAATCCAAGGGCGCGGCGCGCACCGATCTGCAGGCAGGCGCGATCTACGTGAACAACGAGCGCGTGGCGGATGTCGCCGCGAAGCTCGATCCAGCACGGCTCATCGGGGGAGCGTACGTCGTGCTCCGCAGAGGCAAGAAAACGTATCATCTTGTGTCCTTCGCCAAACTGTGAAATGACCGGCTAAACGCGTCGCGCAGGCGCGCGCCGCTGACAGCACAAGGAGATCGCCATGGCCCCTCAACCCAGAGTCGTCACGTTTCATTACGTCCTCACCGATTCGAAAGGGACGCGGATCGACAGCTCGCGGGATCGCAACGACCCGATGGTTTTCATGGAAGGCAGCGGCGTGATCATTCCAGGCCTGGAGAATTCGCTGAAGCTTCTGGGCAAGGGTGACACGAGAAAAGTCACGATCGCCGCGGCTGACGCGTACGGCGAGCACGACAAAGAGCTCATTATGGACGTGAGCCGCGACCGTTTCCCGCCGAACGCCAAGGTCGCGGTGGGCGACCGTTTTCGCGCGGGTGCCGGGCAGGAAAACGGCCCCGTATTTTCGGTGACGAAAGTGACCGATTCGCACATCACGGTCGACGGAAATCACCCGCTTGCGGGCATGGAGCTTACGTTCGAGGTCGAGATTCTCGACGTTCGCGATCCCACGCAAGAAGAGCTCTCGCACGGGCATGCGCACGGCCCGGGCGGGCACTCGCACTGACTATTTGACTGGAACTTCGCCTTCGAACGTACAGGTCGTTTGTTTGGACGGCATCGAAGGGCAGCGAAGCGATTCCCTCAGGCTCGAGTTCATGCCGTAGATCGATCTGATCCTCGTCGCGCCGTCAGGATGCCTGTCGCCTTGAGTGGATCCACAAAGCCCGCTCATTTGGGATTTTATGATCCGCAGCGCATCCTTTGGACTGAGTGAATTGAACTGTAACGCAAAAGAGTACGCGGTTTCGTTGTATTTCGCCATCGCTTCGGCACTCCAATAGTCCGCCGAAATTTCATTAAGATACTCCAGCGGCGGTTTGAGTGTTGGATGTTTTTTCTGAATGCAAGCGGCGTATTTCTCGAAGCCGGTTTCAAGCACCAGAGGCTTTTTGCCCGTCTTTTCGTCGGTCGGCCCATAGCCGGCCGCATCGATGCTGTGCCCGATCTCATGTCCGAACACGCGAACGAGAGCATCGTAGTCGATAAGGGTATCGTCGGGGGTTTTGTCGATTAGGATCCGCATCTTCAAGTAACCCTGCTTTTCGACACGAAGTTTGTCGACCGGAAGAGGACTGATTTGAAAATCTTTCGTTTTCGGCCCGTCACCGATTTTAGGCTTCTCTTCTCCGCAATGGGTGACGTCTTTAAGCGCATCGATGAAATATCCCGGGCAAACCACGACGTGATCCGCTCCGTTAAACCGGATATTGAACGCGTTCGTGCTCAATCCGTCAGGTCCGCAGTGCTTCATGAACTCGTTGTAATGCGCAAGCTCAGTGACATCGGTGGTAAAGGCGTTCAAATATTCCAGCGGCGAAACGATGGTCGTGTCCGCGACCTTGCCCTTCATGTAGGTTTTTGTTTGAGCCGCAAGCCCTTTTTGGGCATCGACCGCGTGGAGCATGTGGCTCCGCACCTCCTCAAAAAGACCGTTTACGGCATCAACCGTTTTGCCCGGCAGGATCGCCGAAAGAAGCTTACCCTGATACCGGTCGAACTTTTTCTGCCACGCGCGGATTTCATCGAGGTTTTCGGGAGGAATCAAATCCGGGCCGCGCTTGTCGGGAATCGGCTTGGGCGGCAGCGGTGGGAGATCTTTCATCACGTCCTTAAGGCAATTCTTTTTGAATGCCTGAATTTTTTCGTATTGCTCGCCGCTTGGATTTCCCGAACAAGCGGTGCCAAACGGTTTCGCGCAAAACGCCGCGAACGGGGATTCCGTCGCGCAACCCGCCGCGCCGCACGGGCCGCCCGTGGGCGCGCCTGTTTTTTTCACGAGCGTGTTCAGGTCGTCGACCGTGTCGCCCGCAAACGCGAGTCCCGATGAAACGAGTAGGGAAGCGGTGATGGCGAACGCCGCGCGATCGAATTTGGCTCGGCTGACGCCTCCGTAGCTGGCTCGGCCGACGTCGCCTCGACTCACTGATCGAGCTCCATGAGGTGGTACTCGAGCGCCAGGATCGCGCGCGTCTGATCGGCGGGCGGGCGGGCCGCTCGAAGCTCGCGCCGCCAGGGCACAAGCCCTTTGGCTGAACGTCCGGCATACGTCACTTCCCACGTGAGAAGCGGCGGGCCGCTGCTGGGCTCGCGTGCCGCGCCGGCCGTATAATCCTTAAAAAATTCCTCGGCGATCGCGCTGGCTTTTTCGTAAGGCACGGTCACCGTCTTTACGTCGGTGCCGTTACGGGTTACGTGAAGCAGGCAGGTCTCCGACTTTGCACAGGCGAGGCGGTAACCCTCAGTTCCACCGGGGTCGAGATGGCGGACGAAAATGATCTCCATGGGCGTGGCTGTCGCAGGCTTAGCCTTGGCCTCGGATTTCGCCTGAGCTAGGGCGGACGAAACCAACAGCAGCAGAATCAAAGATAAACGCATGATATTTTTTTATTTTTCAAGATCCCGCGATGGGATCTTGAGCCCCCTGTGATGAGTTTAAGTCGGTTCTGAATTTGATGCAAATCAGCTCACGGGCCTTGATTTCAGTGCGGTTCAAGGATACTCCCAGCGCACCGAGGCTTTTCAATGCGCTGCATCATTTTTTTCTTCGCCGCGATGACCTTTATGTCCCAGCCGTTAATAGCGGGCGCGGCGACTTCCTCACTCGTTCACGTCGAGGCCGACGCGCTTCCGGCCCTCACGCCGGACGGCGATCTTTCTTCCTTCAAGACTACGCTCGAACGCGAGGTCGCCGGCTGCCGCGAGCAGGGCGAGCGACGCACCCTCATGTTCGAAGGACGCAAGCTCAACCTCAAACAGTGGTGCGTCGAAACCGGTGTCGCGATGGCGAAGCTCGCCGGCGAGTGTAAAGACTTCGCGGAGTTCTGGGCTCGCGCCAAAACGGAATTCGACTGGTACAAATCCAAAGGCTCCGACGGAAACGGCGCCGTGATGTTCACGGGCTACTACTTTCCGGTGCTGGGCGGCAGCCGAACGGAGACCGGCGCGTATGCGCATCCTCTCTATCGCAGGCCCGATGAGCTCGTACGCGTCGAAATCGGCGGCTCGCTTAAATGGAGGCGAAAAAACGCGGACGCAACGTACTCGCTTTTTCCCGATCGCAGGGCCATCGATCTTGAAGGCGCGCTCAAAGACAAGGGTTACGAGCTCGCTTACGTGGATGATGCGTTCAGCGCGTTCGTCTTGCATGTGCAGGGCTCGGGCGCCGTGCTTTTGCATGAGGCTGACGGCACGACAAAACGGATCATCGTCAATTATGCCGCCCAGAACGGCCGCGAATACGTGGCTCTTCGGCGCGTGCTCGCGGAGCGCGGCGTGGGGGAAGAGTTCCTCACGATTCCCGGCATGCGCAAGTATTTCGAGGCACATGCCGGTGAGCTGATGGAAACGCTAGCCGCGAATCCAAGCTACGTTTTTTTTCAGGAAGCAAGCGAAGGCCCCTTCGGCGCGACAACCACCGTGCTCACCCCCGGTCATTCGATCGCCGTTGATCCGCGGTTTCTGCCGTTAAGCGCGGTCGCGTTTCTCAAAACCGAACGTCCGGTCGTCCAAAACGGCGAGGTCACGGGATGGGAAGCGTTCTCGCGGTTCGCGGTGAGCCAAGACATCGGCGGCGCGATCCGGAGTGCTGGCCGGGTCGACGTGTACTGGGGCGAGGGTGACTACGCCGAACTCGCCGCCGGCCACATGAACCAGCCCGGCGAACTCTACTTCGCAATCAAAAAGTAACGTAGTTCCCGTTCGCGAAGATTCGCGACGCTTCCACTTCGACGTCGAGGCTGCGCTCATCGCCGCCGTTCGGCTCAACGATGAAGCGGTAGCGGCCCGGATCGAGCACCTTGTAGAATTCAGAGCCGGAGAATCCGAACGTTCCGAGACTCTGCCCGTCGACCAGGCGGACGATTTCCACGCGGCCAGAAGCGCCCGGTTTGCCCGCGACGCGAAACCCCGCGCCCTGGTGGACCGCCTCAAGGTATTCGAGCAACGCATCCTTGTTGTCGCGATAGAACCGCGGGATTGCGCCGTAGTCCGGCCATTTCGCGCCCGAAAGCTCGATCGTCACTTGAAGGTCGCCGTACCAGAACGAGCTCCAGTCTTGCATTCCGCCGTTGACTTCGTACCAGGCGTATCCGTTGGTGATGCCGCCGGGAAACTCGGAGGAGTCGCGCATGTACGGAACTTTCGACGCGTACGCGAGGCTTAAACCTTTGACGAGCGCGTCCTGCGGGTGCAGCTCAGGAGTCGTGTCCCACGGATAATTCACGACCTCGGCGCCGCCGTGAAAATTCGCCGAGAGCGCGAAGTGCCGCGCGGCCTGAAAGCGCATCAGCGCCTGAGTCTCGGGTTGCCGGTTTTCGGGCGTGTTCTGGTTGTCGTCGGTTGAAAAATCCGGAAAGTCGCGGTTCAAGTCGGCGCCGTTGGCATTGGCGCGCTGCCTGGCGAAGCTGCCGTCGGGATTCATCGACGGCATGATGAAGATCTCGGTGTTGTCGACGAGCTCGGCGATGCGCTCGTCTTTGCCGTAACCTTTTACCAGGTCTTCGATCAGGCTCATCATGAGCTCGCGGCCCGTGATCTCGTCGCCATGCATGCTCGAGATGTATTTCACCTCGGGCTCAGGCTCGTCGACCTCTGGGTTATCCGAAATTTTCATGATCAGCAGCTCGCGGCCCAAAGCGCTTTTGCCAAGATTCATGAGCTTCGTGATCGAAGGATAGGCGGCGTGCAGGTCCTGGAGCCGCTTCGCGACCGCTTCAGGCGAGGGGTAGGCGGCGGTGTCGTCATCCCGGGCCTCGACGTAATATTCGACGCCGATGAGATCGAGCCAGTCGCGCAGTCCTCTGGGCCCGTAAACCTCGTAGCCCTCGCGCGTGACGTGATCAACGGTGAGTTCGCGGTTTTTCATGAATCCGGCGAGCTCTTTTTTCCGCGGATCGCGGACGTACGCGCCTTCCTCGACGATCGCGGTCGCGTGCGCGCTCGCGGCGAAAAAAATCGCGGCGGTGAGCGCCATTGCAAGACGGGCTGGAATCATTCCATTCATCGCGGAGTCCTTTCCACGGGTTATTTTCCGAAATCGTACCGTGCTTGCGGATTTTTTCAAATAAGGGAATCATAAGGAACATGATCGGAAAACCCGTCGTTCCGTTGCCCGCCGGCTGCCCGTGGAGCGACTGGGCGCCCGCAACACTTAAGCACTGCGAAAACAATCTCTGCTCGTGGGTCACGGCGCCCGCCTACACGTGGTCGAATCTCGCGTATGTCTTGCTGGGCCTGTGGCTCTGGCGTCAGGCGTCGCGCGAGGGCACGAGGTCTCTTAAATTCATCGGCCCGATCGCGGTGATCGTCGGGATTTTTTCCGGGCTTTACCATGCGTCGTTCACCTATTTCTTCCAGATCTTCGATTACGCGTCGATGTACATGTACTCGGGGCTCTTGATCGTGCTGAACCTGCGACGCCTTAAGGTCGTGAGTCTTGGCGCGCAGCTTCCGGCCTACGCCGCCATCGTCGTGCTCTCTTCGCTGCCGTTCGTGTTCCTGAAGGGCTTCTGGGGGATCGCGCTTTTCGGCGCCAACATCGCCGCCGCGATCGTGACCGAGATCTGGGCGTTGATGAAAAATCGCGACGCGCGGGGCGAGCCGATTCGCTATCTGCACTGGTGGCTGAACCTCGGTTGCTTCGCGGCCGCGTACGTGTTTTGGATTTTGGATTACTCGGGCGTCTGGTGCGACCCCGACAATCATTTCATTCAAGGCCACGCGGTCTGGCACGTCGTCGTCGCGTTCTGCTTTCTCTTCGCCCGGAATTTCTACAGGCAGTTTCAATTCCTGGAGTAGGGGGGTTACTTCTTTCCGCCCATCCCAGGGGGGTTAATGGTATTTCTCATGTTTCACGCTAATATGGATGAGTCGTATGTTGGAACACACATCATCAGGAGGTTTCATGACGAGTAAATTTTTCCGCGCGCTCCTCTTCATTGCTCTCGCGGCCACGGCAGCCTGCACTGCTAAACCGGTGAAATCGGGCACGGAACGCAAGCTCGCTTCCGAGCAAGCGAAGCTTTCCGCATTTGAAGACCATCGCGGAAAGCTCGACACGGCTTGCTCCTTCGGTGAATACGCCTCGCTCATCGTCCAATACGTGCCGGACTTGAAGGAAACCGCCCTGTTCAATCTCAGCGTCTATAAGAACCGGAACGACGCCGCGCTTGCGACTCTGAGCAACAGACGCGCTTCGAAAAGAGCAAAACACGAAGCATTGAATGTTTTAATACAACAGACCGAGGCATCGCTGGCGCTGCAGGCTCCGTATCTTGATTTTGCCTGCGGCTCGCTGGTATCGGGGCTCACGACATCGCTGTCTTTGCTCAAAACTTACGCTTCCAGCGGAAAATTCGACTACGCTACGATCCGTCTTAAGGAAGTGAACAAGGAACTCGATCAGGTGGCACAGGATATCAAGGAAATTTGACCCACTTACAGAGGAAGCGTCTATGAAGCAGATGATCATTATCGCGATCGCCGTTAGCATGTCTCTACTGCAAGGATGCAAAAAGGAGCCCATTGAACCGCCGCCGGGTGGCGGTGGTGGCGCGGCTACTTTCTCGTGCGAGCAAATGTCATACATCATCACGTCGGCACCGGTTTCCGTTCGATTCGACATCGGCCCGGCTGCCGTCAATACGGGCGATTACACGGGGAAGGCGAATAATTTTCTGATTTGGGAAGTCACTGAATGCGCGGAAGGCGATTTGATCGACGGAATTCGATACTGTTACGAGAACGGCACTCCCGTTAAGAATTCCGGCAAGTACAACCCTTGGCCGGTGCCGGCGGATGCGATATGGCGTGCCGGGCGGTTCCAAGGCGATGGTTATGACTACATCGGCTTCCATTTTTCAGGCGCGACGGACACCCGGTTTATTCTCGGGTACATGCCCTGGGGCGGGTACCCGACCGGCTGGAAGGCGGTGATCAACGGGCAGACGAGCAAGAACGACGGCTCTTGCAAGACGAACCCGGCGCAGGGGTCTGATAACTATGGAAGGCCGAAGTGCATCGATGATATGAAGCTTGATCCTCATTTTTATCCCTCGACGCTGACGGCAGGCAAGAAATATCTGGCGCGGCTGATGTCGGCGGGGCTGGCCGATTCGACAAGCCCCTCATTTAAAGGGGTGATGAGTTGTTACCAGGCGGTTTTCAGCGCGCCATGAATCATCGAATACTTCGATTGGCCACGCTTGCGTTGATGTTTTCGTCCACGCTGGCGATGGCCTATGAAGTGGATAATTTCACGGACCGGGATACTCTCAAGGTCGATTCTCTTCCAAAGTTAAACGAAAAGGTGAATCGGATCCTCGATCGCGCCGTTTCTGAAACAAGAAAAGAAATGGGGGCGCAATGCAGCAAAGCGAAGCTGCGTCAGGAAGTCCTGCGGTGGATTCGCCCCGATCCAACCGGGCAGCTCGAGTTCTGGATGGAGCTCTCCGATGAGCTCGATCACACTCATATTGGCGTTTCCAAAAGCGTGTACCGTGACGTGAGCTTTTGGGATTCCCCGATTTTAAAAGTGGCCGGCATTGGTCGCTTGATCTTGTTAAACGGCAGTGTCATCGGAACCGATAAAGTGGGGCACTTTTTCTATCAAGGTCTTGCTTATTTCGATCTGGTTCAAGAGGGGAAACCCCTTGAAAAGGTGCTTGCGGAAAATCACGCCGAAGACGGATTGTGGGGACTCAAGACCTCAGGCGTTTTTTCTTATGCGGACATGGCGGCTAATTATCAGGGCTATCGTTTTTGGGATCAGTTCACTCGCGGCGAGAACCCCTACTTTAAATGTGTTCAGGGCATCGGCTGGGTCAAAGCGAGAAACTTCACCTGGGCCGACTACGTCAACAGCGCGTGGGACGAGGCGATCAATTGTTCGGAGTTCAGAAAACCGATCGAGCGGGCATTCGAAGCCGCTCTGGCGAAACGCGGGCTAAAATGTCCGTTAGTGCCCCGGAAATGCGAGGACATATCGCATATTGACCACGCCCAGTACTTCACGAGCCCGAAGTGCGCGCCGAGCTTGATCGCATCTGGGCTAAGTCCGAGGCGCTAGAAGAGGAAAAAGTCCAGTCCGTGGTCAATAAAGCCGTCAAAGAGGTCCGTGGTGCCAAGAAAGCGCGTCGTCGTTCTTGATACGAATGTGCGTCAGGCCGTACACGTTCCATCAGACCCACCGCTATCATTCCATGTGGACCTTCCAGACCGGGACGATGCCCTATTTCTCGCGCTCGCCGCTCAGCAAGGAGCATGTCTCGTTACCGGGAATCTCGCGGACTTTCCGAGGCATCTTCGGGGCAAGATCGAGGTCGTATCGGTGGCGGATTACGTCGCCTGGCTGGAACGCGTGAGCGCTGGATAGGCGGAGGATAGGAAAATCGACAGATTGTGGGATATGGCGTCCAAAAGAATTCCTTTGTTCCCGTCTTCGGATCGATCCGATAGAGCGGATGAACTTTGACGACTTCCGAGCGCCTCGCGCGGAGGGAGGATGGACTGGGGAAACCTCGTGAGCGAGCTCTGATCTGGCTCTGCCGGCAATGTGCAAATGTCAATTTGTTCGGTTTAAGCAATGCAACATTCGATCAAGGGATGAATATCGAACATTTTGACATTTGCACATGAGCCGGCTTTCAAATTTTCCCGACACGTCTCCCGCCGCCTTTTGCGTCAAAACGTTCTTTCAGCAAGGAAGACGACGAAGCGCGACCAAAGCGTACATTTGGTACGCTGCGGGAGCGACGAGGAGTCTGACGCAGCGTGGTGCCGAGGCCGAGAATCGAACTCGGACGCCCCTTTCGGAGCCCAGGATTTTAAGTCCTGTGCGTCTACCAATTCCGCCACCCCGGCACGCATCATCTTCAGATCAGCTCGAAGTAAAGATCCAGGCTGGTGTGCGTGGCGTTTTTTCCCGTGAGGAAGCCCGCCTTCACCTTGTCGCCGATCTTGATGGGCTTCCGGTCCAGCAGATAGCTCTTCACGATCGTGCACACGCCGTCGATCTTGACGTCGATCTGGTAATAAGGAGTCTCGATCTCCAGGCCCGCTCCGCCCCGCTCGACATACGTGTAGGCGTAGATGTAGCCCTTGGTGTTCTCGATCCGCTTCCACTCCATCGGCTGGTGGCAGTCGGGACAATCGGCCCGTGGCGGGAGCCACAGCTCGCCCTTGCCTCTGGAAATGGGGCACTTGGGGTTGGCGCACCAAGTGGCCATGAGCTTGCCCTCGGTTAGCCCCTTGAAGTAAGGGGTGAGCATCCCGTAAGTATGGAAATGCGTGCCTTCCTCGCCGAAACGCGGAAAGTGCAGGATCCACGCGTCCCCGACCTGATCGATCTTGGATGGTTTCGTCTTGAGTTCCACTTTATCCTTGCTCATTTTCCCGCTCCCTTCCTACCAGGCCTTCTCAAGCACCGAGCAGACGACATGGCTGCCCACGCCGGCATGCGAGATCGCCAGGCCGCGCTTGGGCTCCTTCACCTGCAGGCTCTTCCAGTCGTCCGGTTTTTTCTTCCCGTAGCGCGTCCACATCTTCGGATCGCCATGGAACTTGTCGTACTTGCCTTGGAGCTGCCAGAACACCTCGTTGCACTGGAAAATCCCCGTCGCGCCGACCGCGTGCATCGTGCCGAGCAAGCCGCCGGACAGGTTTGCCGGGCACTTGCCGGGCTTTCCGGTGCGAGGATTGACGAGATAGCTCTCGCCCGAGGTGACGTAATCCTGCTCCTTGCCGTACAAAGTCAGTCCCACGTCGCCGTAGGTCTGCAGGTCCGAGATCGTGAACGCGTCGTGCGTCTCGACGAGATCGAAGTCCTCCACGGGCACCTTCACGCCCGCCATCCCGTACGCGAGATAAGCCGCGAAGCGCGTGGCGCCGAAACTTTCGAAGCCGGGCCACCTGCCGTCGTGTTTTTCCATTTCGCTGTACAGCCACTTGTAGCCCTCTTCCGTCTCGTTCGGAAGAAGCGGGATGCGCATCGGACGCCGGTCGCCGGTCCGCAGAGTGTGCGAGCCGCCTGCGGAAAACAGCCGTACGGGTTTGTCGGTGAGCTTGTACGCCATCTCCTCGGTGCAAAGCAGGGCGGACGAGGAACCCACGCTCATCGCGCAGCATTCGAGGAAGCGCAGCGGATCGGAAACGACCTCGCCGCCAAGCACTTCCTGGATCGTGTGTTTGCCCGGCTGCTGCGAGAAGGGCGAGTAGTACGCGTTGAGCCGGTTCCTCACGGCGATCTCGGCGCGCACGTTCTCGTCGACGTTGTACATCTCCTGGAACCGCCGCGCCATCGGCGCGTAGTAGCTCGCGTAGTTGCGCGCGAGCCTGGTCTCGAAGTCCTTGCAGGCAGCACTAGCGATGTAGTAGTTGCCGGTCCAGGTCTTGACTTCGTCCATGCGCTCCCAGCCGAGCACCAGCGTGCAGTCGCTCAGCCCGCTTGCGACCGTGGTCGCGCCCATGAGCATGGCCGAGCCGCCCGTGGCGCCGCCAGTTTTGATGCCCACGTTATAGAGCAGATCCAATCCCAGGTAGTCGTGCACCTTGGCCTCGCAAAGAAGCTGATCCTGGAAATGGTCGGCGAATTCGCCGTAGCAGGCGAAGTTGATGAGGCCTTTGACCGCGAGCGGATCCATCTTGAGGTCGTTTTCCTCGAGCATCATGCGGAAGGACATCATGCAGAGCTCTTCGATTTTTTTCTCGGGGTACCGCTTGCGGAAATCCGTCGTTCCGCCAGCCACCATATAGACGGGCCGGGTCCATTTCGGAATCCTGAGATTGCCTGGCGCGAATTGGATCATTGCTCTCTCCCTGTGGCGTCCCGGGCAATGCGCGGCCGGGACTTGGTCAGTAAGACATGGTCTGGGTTTCATAGTTTATTGTGTTTTATCGGTAAGCAAAGGGAATTTTGGAGCCCACGAGACTTCCGCTATTTGATCTGCACGAGAACTCCGGCTAGAATGATGAACATGACTTCACTCGTGACTTTACTCGGCAGAATTCTACTGGCTTTGATCTTTCTTCTCTCGGCGCTCTCGAAGATCGGCGATTACACCGGCACGGTCGCGTATATGCAGGGCAGGGGAATTCCTGCCGCGCAGTTTTTGCTTTTTATAGCCGTGCTCGTCGAGCTTTCGGGGGCACTCCTTCTCATCACGGGCTATAAAGCGCGCGTCGGAGCGCTGCTGCTCGCGATCTACCTTGTGCCGGTGACGTACATTTTTCACTACCTGCCGGCGTTCAATGCAGGCCTTCCGACGGCCGAGCAGAAAATCCAGATGATTTCGCTGATGAAAAACCTTTCGATCTTCGGCGGGCTGCTTCTCGCGTTCGGCAACGGCGTGGGGAAATGGACGCTCGGAAAAGAGTAGAGTTGCTCTCGAAACGCGACCCGGAATGTCGGTTCAATCCCGCTTATATTTTCCCATGAGCTGCGCTTCGGCGAGAACGTGCCCCTTCATTGCCGCGAGAAGGTCTTTTTTCGTAGCACCCGGTTTGAGCGCAAGCTCGGCGTCCAAGGCATAGAGTTTGAAAAAGTAACGGTGCCATCCGTGCCCCTGCGGCGGCATCGGGCCGTTGTAACCGATGCGCGGCCAGGTATTCATTCCCTGGGCCGCACCTGCAAGATCCGCAACGCGTTCCGATTGAGGAACGCCTTCCGGAAGTTTTGTCGCTTTCGCCGGAATTCCGTAGATCACCCAATGCACCCACGGCTCGGCAACCGGCGCGTCGGGGTCATCGCAGATCAGCGCGAACTGTTTCGTCGCGGCCGGCGCGCCGGACCATTCCAGGGCCGGAGATACATCTTCACCTTCGCCGGTATGTTTTTTCGGGATGACTTGGCCTTCCTTGAAAGCTGTGCTTTTGAGAATCATAGGCATCTTATTTTGTACCAACTGGACCGACCGTCAATACCTTGCGCGTCGAACGCTCTAAATAATACTTGCAGACCAGATTCGTTCTTCGTTAGAAGTGGATTTACGCGGGTTTAGCTCAGTTGGCTAGAGCGTCACGTTGCCAACGTGAAGGTCGAGGGTTCGAGTCCCTTAACCCGCTCCACTCTTTTCCTTGCGCGCGAGCTTTTCGCGGCGGCGTTCGGCGGCCAGCGCCTTGACGCTTTGGAAGAAATCCACGATGTAGTCGCGCGCCGACCAAAGGGAAATCAACAGCGAGATCCAGATAAGAACCGTTCCCAAAGCCTGCATCGGCACATAAAAATAAGTCTCGTGAAGCATGAGCATGGGAATCGCGGCCATCTGGGTCGCGGTCTTCCACTTGGCGACGCGGCTCGCGCCGATCACGATGCCCTCGGCGGCGGCGATCGCGCGCAGGCCGGTGATCGCAAGCTCGCGGCAGACGAGCAGGATCACGATCACGGAATGAATGCGTCCCAGATGCATCAGCATGATGAGCGAGCTCACGACGAGAAACTTGTCGGCGAGGGGATCGAGCAGCTTGCCGACCACGGTCGAGGCCTTCTGCAGCCTCGCGTAATAGCCATCGAAATAGTCGGTGATGCCGGCAATCCCGAAGATCAGCGCCGCGATGAAACCCGAACGAGGGGAGTCTTCCAACAGAAAAATCACGACGAGCGGCACGCAGGCGATTCGGAGCGCGCTTAAGCGATTCGGGAGTGTATTGAACCTGATGCCGTGCTCTTCCATTCCGCGACAATCTATTCGGTCGCGTGATATGGTGTCAAGCAAGGGGCCTCTCAAGTGATGCGCGCAAAACACGCGAAAATCCCGCCGTTCCTCGCCGCTCTCGCTTTCTTGTCGTGCGCGCTTTCGGCTTCGTTCGCGGCAGACAAAACCGTCACGGAAACCGCCCTCGCGCCATCCAAACCTCCGCTCGAAACACTCCTGAAACCGAAGACGCTCACGCGCGCGACCGAAGACCTCGACGTCGTCGTCAACTCAGGCTGGGAAGGAATCGACGGCTTCGAATATACCGGCGCGATGGTCGTGCGCGCGCCGATCAAGCACGCGCGAAAGACGATCACCGATTACGCGGTCTATCCCAAAATGTCGCCGGCGATCCGGAAATTCGACTACGACGCGAGAACGAAAATCATCGAGATGGTGGCCGAGGCCGGCGGCTATCTCGTGCGTTCCTGGGTTAAAGTCGACGACCGCTACTGGGACGAGCTCAACTACGAGATCGTCCGGGGCGATATGAAGGGGTTCAAGGTGAAAACCTCGCTCTGGGACAAAGGAAGCCGCACGATGCTCGTGATGCAAGGCCACTTGCCTTCCGCGAAGAATATTTTTCCCAAAGCGCTGCAGTTCATCGCGATCCCGCTTTCGGAAATGGTATTAGGCGTTGCCTCGCGGAATTTCAGAAGTTACATTGAAGGGGAATACAACAAGCTCAAGACCGCGCGATGAAACGCAAAAAAAAACTTCCGACAAAACGCAGCACCGCCAAGAAAACCGCCGCCGGAAAGCGCGCGCCGAAAAAGGCTCGCGCCCAGGCGCGAAGCCGCGTCGACCCGGCGGCAGCGTACGTCGATTCTTCGCTGAGGCTCATCGAGCGCCGAAAACATCCGCGATTCATACTCACGCACGAACAGTTTCGCGAAGTCCGGACCGGGAAGATCTTCACCGTGTACGACCTGAGCGTCACCGGTCTTGCGATCAAAGTTGAAAAACAAGAGTGGAAAGAAGGCACGATCATCCAGGGCGTGCTCAACCTGCATCCCGAAAGCATCGAGATCATGCCGAGGCTCGTGGGTTATTACGGCGACCGCGCCGCGCTCAAGCTTGAAGCGCTTTCCACGTACTCCAAGAGCGTTCTGGAACGCAGTTTAAGCCCGCGCAGGCTCGGAACGAGCTTGAAACTCATCCGTCAGAAACTACCGCTGGCCGACTACTGGTATCACGGCGTTTGCAACACCGACCTGCTCGTACGGCTCTCGGGCGACGGTGGCGTGCGGAAGGCCGACCTTTTCTTCGCGAATCTGTACTGGGGCTGGTCGGACGCTTCGTCAACGACGGCGAAGTCCGCCGCGGGAATGACGACCGGCATCTGCCAGTCGTTCGGCCCTGATCGCCGCGAGCCGGCGTTCCTCGCTGATGAGCCGGTGCTGCTTGAATCGATCGATATTGATCACGACCATTTGCCGGATCCGAAGAAAGTGGATTGGGCGCGCGGGATCGTCGAATCGGCGCAGCTCGACGGACGCTTGAAAGAGACGCTCATGGACAAGATGAAAGTCGAGCCGTAAAAGGGAGAAAAAGTGGATCGCAACTTTGCATTGGAATTCGTAAGAGTCACCGAGATGGCCGCCATCGCATCGGCGCGCTGGATGGGCAGGGGCGACGAGAAGGCCGCCGACCAGGCAGCCGTCGACGCCATGAGACGCATGCTGAACTCGGTTCACTTCGACGGCAAGGTCGTCATCGGCGAAGGCGAGCGCGACGAAGCGCCGATGCTTTTCATCGGCGAGAAAGTAGGCACCGGCGGGGGGCCCAAGCTCGATCTGGCGCTCGATCCGCTCGAAGGCACGAGCATCTGCGCCCGCGGCGGCAACAACAGCATCGCGGTGATCGCGATCGCCGAAGAAGGCAAATTCCTGCACGCGCCCGACACCTACATGGAAAAAATCGCGGTAGGCGGCGATGCCATCGGCGCGATCGACCTCAACCGGACGCCCGCCGAGAATCTCAAGGCGATCGCAAAAGCGAAGAAGAAAACCATCGAAGAGCTTACGGTGATCATCCTCGATCGTCCGCGCCACGCTGACCTCATCGAGGAAGTTCGGCGCGCGGGCTGCCGCATCTGGCTCATCGGCGACGGCGACGTCTCGGCGGCGATCGCGACGTGCATGCCGGATTCGGGCGTGGACGTGATGATGGGAACCGGCGGCGCTCCCGAAGGCGTGATCGCGGCGGCAGCGCTCAGGTGCGTCGGCGGCGACTTCCAGGGCCGGCTCAAGCCCCGCAATCAAGATGAGATCGAGCGCGCGCGACGCATGGGAATTTCAGACATCGATCGCGTCTACAAAATCATGGAACTTGCCGACGGAAAGGTCATGTTCTGCGCGACCGGCGTCACGCAGGGAACGTTCTTAAACGGCGTGCGGTTCACGAGCGGCGGCTGTACTACCCACTCGGTCGTCATGCGCTCGGAGAGCGGCACCATCCGCCACATCGAGGCGGATCACCGCTTCGACCGCAAGCCAAAATTTTAAGGAGAGAATTTTATGGCCGAAGCCAGCAAAGTCGTTGAAATGCCGCTGCCGCGCGAACGCATCTGGAAGGCGATCACGGATTACGAGAACTATCCGCAATTCGTCGACAACGTCCATCGCGTGAAGGTGCTCTCGCGCGAGGGCGGCCATACGCGCGTCGAGTACGTCATCGAACTCATAGGCAAGGAGATTCGTTACGTGCTCGACCACGACGAAAGCCGAATCCCTGATGAGATGACGTGGACATTCGTGGAGAGCGCCCTGTTAAAAGGGAACAAGGGCTATTGGAGGCTGCAATCAAAAGGCGAGGGCAGCACGGAGGTGAGCTACAGCATCGACCTTGAGTTCAATTTCCCGGTGCCCGGGTTCATCATCGGCGGACTTGTTCGCTCCACACTGCCAAAAATGCTTTGGAATTTCGAAACGCGCGCGAAAAAGGTTGGGTGACATGAGTGAAGATGAAAAACCGGATTTGAAATCCCAGATCTCGGAAGCGATGAAGAAAGTCGTCCTCACCGGCGTCGGCACGATTTTTCTCACCGAAGAGACGATTCGCAACTACCTCGGCGAGTTCAAGCTGCCCAAGGAAATGTGGGGCGGCTTTCTTGAAAACGCCGCCAGAACCAAGAAAGAGTTCCTCGACTTGTTTGCCAAAGAAACCGCCGCGATCCTTTCGAGGGTGGATTTCGCATCCGAGGCGCGCAAGTTTTTCGAGGGGCAGAAGATGCGCGTGACCATTGAGATCAGTTTCGACAAGAGGGGGGAATAGGATTCGGATATTTTTTCCTGTCTAAGCTCGATACACTGTCGAATAATTTTACGACTTTTTTCTGACCGAAAGAGTCGTCTATATAGAAACCTATTTAGTATCGCTGTCTTACGTTTTTTATATTGTTAAATTTTCTGGTCTTTCCATTGCAAGCACTAGTTTGTACGTATGCGAAGGGTGCAGAAAAAGAATCTGGCTCAGACTTGGGGTTGGATTCAATCCACGGTTTTGCTTCTCACGCTGCCGGCGTTTCCGTTTCTGTTGAAATACATCAGCACTCCCGAAAATGATTATTCCGTCATCCTCGATCCTGATGGCTCGCGCGGGCCGCTGAGCCTTCCAGGCCTGAATCGTACGCCGTCGAAAACCGACGTGAACGCGGCCGTGAAAATCCTGGATGCCCAAGCTCTCCACGGTGGCTTGCTGCTCGGCGAGCAACCCAGGAAAACAGACCCCAACGCGCATCGTGCGAGCCTTGTAATGCCTCATCGAACAGAAGGCGCACTTGGTCAAAATCCACAGGCCGAAGCGCCGTTGCTCATCGAATCCGGAGACGACGGATCGGATTGACTCCCCTGAAGATTCCTTTAAACTAATTTAGTAGTCTTAAGCGCCGCATGGTCGCGGCGTGTTATATCCATAGAGGGAGCACTCATCGTGATTCAATTCCGCAACGTTGGTACGCATCCAGTCCACACGAAGCCAGCCTTCCTCTTCTTCGCGCTGACATTGATCGGAGCGGTGGTCGCCGTTTCAGGATGCGCGACCTCACGCCCACGTGACGGCGGCGGCGCGGTTGGAAACGTGATCCGCGAGGCGGCGCGCGAAGCCGCTCCTGCCTCCACCCCACAAACCTCAACCGCGGTAACCGGCGTATCTTCCGGCAATCCGGTCTTCGGTCTCAACGAAGACGTGAGTGGCCGCAAACTCAAGGTGACCCGCTTCGACTACCCGGTCGTCGTTAATCCGTCGGTTGAAAAATGGGTGGCATACTTCACGGGAAAAGGCCGTCGCTATTTCTCGAAATATCTCGAGCGTGGGCGCTATTTCATACCGGAAATCGCGAAGGTGCTCAAGCAGAACAACATGCCCCAGGATCTCGTGTATCTCGCGATGATCGAGAGCGGCTTCAACAACTCCGCGCGTTCGCACGCGCGCGCCGTGGGGCCTTGGCAGTTCATCCGCCCGACGGGCGTGCGCTACGGGCTGAACGTGAACTACTGGCTCGACGAGCGCCGCGACACGCGCAAGGCCACGACGGCCGCGATCAATTACCTGCGCGAGCTTTACCAGGAATTCGGAAGCTGGGAACTTGCGGCCTCCGCGTACAACGCCGGCGAAAACAAGGTGAGGCGCGCGGTTTCGAAATACCGCACGCACAACTTCTGGGAGATCGCGAAACACCGTTTTTTCAAGCGCGAGACGCGCGATTACGTGCCCAAGATCATGGCCGCCGCGATCATCACGAAAAATCCCGAGCTCTTCGGCTTCGAGGATCCGTTCCGCAAGGGCTATAAGCGCGTGACGAACCCGACCGTTTCGATGTTGTCCGAGAACGGCGAAGAGCCCACTCCGAAAGAGCTCGCCGAAGAGATCGCCAAGGCCGACGAAGCCGACGATACGGCGGAAGACCCGTCGGAATCGCGCGACGACGAAGTCGCGGGCCTCGACGAGGAAGACGGCGAAAGCCCGTATGCCGAGAGCCACGCCACGGTTTCGCGCGCGCCCGAGGCGGCGATGAGCCCGTCGATCTACATGGTCGCCAATCCCAACGCGCAGATCATCGAGTTCGAAGTCAAAGGGCCGGCCGATCTTTTCGCGATTTCGCGAGCGGCGGGAATTCCGTTTTCGACCGTGAAGATCTTGAATCCGGAGCTTCTGCGCTGGTGCACGCCGCCGACCATGAAGGCGTACCGGATCAAGCTTCCGCTCTCCTCGAAGTCGCGCTTTCTTGCGACCTACAATGACGAGAGCTTCGAACGGAAGGTCGTGTTCCAGCAGTACAAGATCAAGAGCGGCGAAAACCTGCGGCGGGTCGCGAAGAAATTCGCGGTGGAGATCGATCCCATCCGCGAACTCAACAATATTCCGAAGGGTGCGAGCGCGCTTCGCGTGGGTTCTTCGATCATGCTGCCGATCCCGACGGGTTATAAACGCGTGATCGCGAGCATGTACGACGAAAAGCCCATACCGCCGAAGAAGAAGCGCCGCCGCGCGCGCCGGGCTCGGCGCCATGTGCGGGTGCATTCCTCCGCGATGCGGTACGCTGACTCCGCCCGATATTCGGCTGCGAGTGCCGCGCTCAAATACCGACTCCCGCCGAGAGTCTCCACGGATGGCGATGAATAAGCCGTGCTCCGCGGTGATTCCTCTTTTCCAGCGCAAATTCTGGTTCGCAAGTACGGCGGAAGCTCCGTGGGGAACCCCGAAAAAATTCGCGGCGTAGCCCTGCGCGTCGCCGAGGCTAAGCGCCACGGCCAGCCTGTCGTCGTCGTCGTCTCGGCGATGGGAGATACGACCGACGAGCTGCTCGGTCTTGCGCGGAAGGTGACGCCGGCGACCTGCGAGCGCGAGCTCGACATGCTTCTCACCGCGGGCGAACGCATCTCGATGGCGCTGCTGTCGATGGCATTGCGCGATCACGGCATCGAGGCCATCTCGTTTACCGGATCTCAGGCCGGCATCATCACCGACGAAAACCACACGCGCGCGCGGATTCTCGAGATCCGGCCGACCCGCGTGCGCCAGGAACTCGAAAAAGGACGCGTCGTGATCGTCGCCGGCTTTCAGGGGGTTTCGCGCGCCAAAGAGGTCACGACTCTCGGGCGCGGAGGGTCCGACACGACGGCAGTGGCGCTTGCGGTCGCGCTCGGCGACAGCTCTCTTGGCGGCGTCCCGCGTGACGGCTCTTTGGGCCGCGTGCCGCGCGGCCATGCCAAGTGCGAGATTTTCACCGACGTCGAGGGGATTTTTTCGGCGGATCCGGGGCTTGTGCCCAAGGCGCGGCGTTATCGGCGGCTGTCGACGGATCTTATGCTCGAGATGGCCGTGCGAGGGGCGCAGGTCATGCACCCACGCTCGATCGAGATCGCGCGCATCGCGGGAATGCCCTTGTTCGTCGGGCATTCCGTAACAGGAGAAGGAACCATGATTGAACCTGCGAAAGAAACCCTTGAGTCGGAAACGCCCAGGGCCGTCGCGGTGACGGCGCGCAGGGGCTTGGTTCGGATGACCTTCTCTGAATCCGAGGCGGCTGCCGTTCTCGATGAAACCGCGGAATTGAACCTTCCTCTGCACGACTGCCGCCGGAACGGCGAAGATACCGCGGCCGGCCTTTCGCTCGTGCTCGACCCCGCCGAGTGCCGGGCTTTCGTCGAAAAGTACGCTGGACGCGTAACCGCGCGCGGCCTCGCCGGCGTTTCGGTGATCGGGCGCCACTTCCAGCAAAACGCGCGGCCGCTAAGCCGCGCTTTTCACGCGCTTGAACAGGCGAGGATCGCGACGCTGCGTTTGACCACGCATCCCCAATCGTTTACAGTTTGGGTATCGGATGCGGACGCCTCGGGAGCGGTTACAGTGCTGCACAAAGCACTGATCGAGAACACCGCGGACTGAGATCCGGATACGGACTTCGGAATGGAATACGGAACACTGAATACGGAACACGGAGCCAAGATCACCTCATGGACAACCGGTTGAACCAACATTGGGATGCCTGCATCGTTGGAAACGGCATTTCGAGTCTTTGGCTTTTCGCCTTGCTCTCGAATCGGGGACTCAAAACCCTCTGGGTGAGCTCGGAAGCGCCGTGCGACTCTGCCCGCGCTTTTCTGCAGCGTGGATGGCTCTGGAACGTGAGCCCCGAGACCGCCGCCGCGATCGCGGCCGAATTGCGTCCGGGAACCGAGTTTTTGCCGTTTGAGTCCGCGTATTACGACGCGAAAACCTCCAAGCGCATCCGCCGCTTGGGCGAAATCAAGCATGAATGGGGCGAACACGAGGCCGCTTACTTCGAAGCGCTCATGGCGTCCAACGGCGGCGGTTCGCAACTGGATTTGTGGGATCTGAACATGGCCGCGGCGGCAGTCGCGCGGGATTCAGTGCGACTTGAAGGCTGGCCAGTGATCGAGATTCGTACCGCTCAAAAAGAGGGCGAGAGAAAAGTCGATGCCATCGTGCTGGCGTCGCTGCCGCCGGAGGGCGACGTTTATACTATTCACGCGAATCAATTCTTTTTCGGAGACTACGCGGGGTTTCTGCCTTCGCTCGTGAGCGAGAAAAGCGACGCTGAAGTTCTCGCTTCGGCGCTCAAGGGCAAGGCGAGCAGCGCCGGCTTCGGACTCCATCTCATCCACAAGCCGCTCGGTGCGGTACTTCAGCAGACTTTGATCGTGCCGCTCGTCGCGAATCCGTCGGATAAGAGCACGCTCTCGCATCTCACCGGACGCTTTCTGGCTTCTGGCGCCGCGCATCTTGAAAGTTTTTGGATCGGCTTTCTCTCGAGCGAAGAAGTCGAGGACAACAACGAGATCTTGAAAAAAATCAAACTCGCCAAACGCGCCGCAGGTCGCGCGATCCCGGGCTTCGCGGCCTCGGTCGTGAAAGAATCCGTCACCTTCGAACCGCGCATGTTCGCCGTCGATCTTTTGAAAGCGCGCAAGAACGTCGCTTTGGGCGCGAAGCTTTTCACCGATCAATTCGGGCCGGAGGCCGCGATCCGCGGGCTGCTCAAAATCCTTCCGGAGTCGAGATGCTGACGGCAACGGCCGGCGCCATGGCAAAGGCCGCTCGGAAAGTTCGCAGTCACACCTGCGGAGAGCTCAAGGCGAAAAATATCGGCCAGACCGTGACGCTCCTGGGCTGGGCCCACAAGCGACGCGACCACGGCGGCATCATCTTCGTCGATCTGCGCGACCGCTACGGTCTCACTCAGATCGTGATCGATCCGTCGCTTGCGGGCATCGAAGCCGGAGCCCACGATGAAGCCGAACGCATCCGCAGCGAGTTCGTCGTGCTCGCGCGCGGAACGGTACGGGCGCGCCCTGAGGGAATGAAAAATCCGAAGCTCCCAACCGGCGAAATCGAGGTCGCGGTCGCGCACGTCGAGATTTTGAGCGAATCCAAGCCGCTTCCGTTCCCGATCGAGGATGGGAGCGACGTTTCCGAAACGTTGCGCCTGAAGTACCGCTATCTC
>JACPKS010000060.1 GCA_016186905.1 Deltaproteobacteria bacterium | reverse complement strand
TGTGGCGGCCTCAGTCGAAAGGCTCGTGTAGTCTTTGATCTCGGCAAGCCGGTCGGCGATGAGGAAGTCCTTGTTGCTCTCGTCGTAATCGCCGGCCTGATGGAGCGCCGTCGCGCGATCGAGAAGGTAAAGAAGCTGGTCTTTTCCATCCTCGTGAGCGGGTTTTTCCAATTTTTTCGCAGCATCGAAAAACTGCCCGGAATAAAAATCCCGTCGCGCCGTGGACGTGTTTGAGACGTATCCACCGCCGCATCCGGCGCAGAGCGCGACAAAA
The DNA here is from genome assembly GCA_016186905.1 of Deltaproteobacteria bacterium. Classification (GTDB taxonomy): domain Bacteria; phylum Bdellovibrionota; class UBA1018; order UBA1018; family UBA923; genus JACPKS01. The sequence continues at coordinate 43,039 of JACPKS010000060.1, read as the reverse complement.
ATAAGAAGGGCGAGCCTGGCGCTCACATTACAGGCTGATCCGCTGCTTCTCGAACTTCTTGCGGACTTGTTTCTCCTCGGTGCAGTCGATCGTCGAGGTTTCCATGTTCGTGAGATTCATCGTGAGCTTGTAGTAGATGAATTTGTCGCGGCCGACCTCCTGAACGTTGGTCGCCATCGCGCCGCTAAGGATGAAATCCGCGCCGATCTGCTTGCCGCGCGCCTTCTGCGTGGGGCCCGAAACGTTTCCCGCCTCGTGGTACTTATACTCGCCTTCAAGCGTGTCGCGCTCTTCCTTGTTCACGAAGCGAACCTTGCCGGTCTTGATGAGCGAAGTGCGGATCATGTCGGTCATCGACTTCATGTCGATGTGCTCCTGGGTGCGATTCTGCACCTGCTCGACGATCACCACCGGGGGTTTCGGCGCCTTCGCGACATAAGGGCACGCGACCATTGCCTTGATGATCGTGTCGGCCATCTGCTGCATGTCGGCTTCGTTGAATTTGTCGTCGAGAAGCTCGACGCGCGTCGGGTCGTCGTATTCGCCTTTGGTGAAGGCGCGCGGACCGCCGCATCCTGAAAGCATCAGAACGTAGAAAGCCAGAACCGGAATCAAAGCGAAACGAGTCTTTTTCATGGAAATGATTTTGCTCTGGAAAGGGCCCGAATTCAAGCCGTATAGTTGCGCTTCGATGGATCTCACGGCGGATTGGCTCAAGCAAAACCTCGTCCTGGTCGTCGGCAAAGGCGGCGTCGGAAAATCGACGCTCGCCCAAGCCGCCGCCCACGCCCTTGCCGCGCGAGGGAAGCGCACGCTGCTTTGCCGCGTTTTGCAGATGAGCGAGGCCGAACAGGTCCTGCGGGAACGCGCGCGGAATCTTTGGGAGGTCACGCTCAATCCCACCGAGTGCTTTCGCGAATATGTCGCGATGAAGCTCAGAGTGAAGACGCTTGCCACGTTCATCCTCGGCAACAGGGTCATGCAGTACCTAGGAAAAGCGGCACCCGGCGTGCGCGAGATGGTGCTGCTCGGAAAGTTCTGGCACGAACGCACGCGCTACGACCACGTCGTCGTCGACATGCCAAGCACCGGTTACGCGCTCACGATGCTGCACACGCCGTTTAACTTCGCCTCGCTTTTTCCGGGCGGGCCGATCTACCACGACGCGATGGCGATGATCGGAACGCTTTCGGATCCCGTGCAAACCGCGATCGTCGCCGTTGCGCTTGCCGAGGAGATGCCGGTTCAGGAGAGTCTTGAGCTCGCGGCCAAGCTTCGCGCGCTCATGCCGAAAAACGTCGCGTGGCTCGTGATGAATCGGCTGATCTCTTCTCCAGAGGCCGTGGGTTTGGATTTCGCCGCGAACGGATCGCGGCCGCTCCATCCGGCGCTCGCGGCGCTTTCCCATCGCCTGCTTCGCGTTCGCGCGCAAAAAGAGGTGCTCGACGGGCTGGCAGGACTCTGGAGAGGGCATCCTCCGGTTCTCATCCCGGAAATTCAGCGGACAGCCGAAGCCGAGCGCGTGCGCGAGATCGAAGCGCTGGTGCGCGCATGAGAGAGCTCTTGGACGGGCGAAAGGTTTTGGTCTGCTGCGGCAGCGGCGGTGTCGGAAAAACCACGACGAGCGCGGCGCTTGGGGTGCTCGCCGCCCGCGAGGGACGCAACGCCATCGTCATCACGATCGACCCGGCCAAGCGCCTTGCCACCGCGCTCGGTCTTGAAACGCTCGGCGGCGATCCCACCGACATCACGGCCATCGTCAACCGCGCGCTCGGGGCGCAGGGCCTCCCTCCCGCGAGCGGAAAGCTCGCGGCGATCATGCCCGACAGCGAAAAGACGTTTGAGAATTTCATCCGTTCGATGGCGGGCACGAACGAGGGCCTCGCCAAACGGCTCTTCAAAACCTCGATCTACAAGATCTTCGCCCAGGAATTTTCGGGCACGAACGAATACCTCGCGATGGAAAAACTTTTCGATCTCTACAATAGCGGACGCTACGACCTCGTCATCCTCGACACCCCGCCGAGCGCCAACACCCTGACGTTTCTCGACGCACCCAAGCGCCTCGCGGAATTTTTCGACGACAGGATCATCCGGTGGTTCGTCGAGCCGGGGAGCCGCCTGCTCGCAGCCGGCGTGCGCAAGGCGCTCGAAATTCTCGAACGCATCACGGGCCGCGGCTTCATCGCCGAGATGCTCGATTTCGTTTCGGGCCTGTTCGAGCTGCGGGCGCAGTTCATCGAAAACCTGCGCCAGGTCGCGCGCCTGCTGCGCCAAGACGACGTCGCGTTTCTGATGGTCACGAGTCCCGAGCGCCTACGCAAAGAAGACACGCAGGCGTTCGTGCGAAAGCTCCGCGAGGATGCGTATCCGTTCTGGGGTTTCGTCGTGAACCGGGTGCTCTCGCGCGCGATCGGCGCGACAAAATGGGCCGCGGAATGGGATTCGGAGCTCGCTTCCCAAGGTTTCGACGCGAAACAGATCGAAACGCTTCGCATGAATTTCCGCGAACTTCAACCGCAGCTTCAGCATGAAGCCGACGCTTCGGAGTATCTCAAGAATTTCTCGGGCACGCGCGTGGCGCTCGTCGCCGAACGTTCTTCCGACGTGCACTCGGTAAGCGCGCTCGTCGGAATCGCGGACGAACTCGCATGAACGAGCGTGCTTGCGCGCGCGCCGCGATCATCGCCGAGATCCGCCGTTTTTTCGCCGAGCTTGAATTTCTCGAAACCGACACGCCAGCCCTCGTTTTCTCGCCGGGGCTGGAGCCGCACATTCGGCCCATGCGGATCGGGAACGCCTTTCTGCACACGAGCCCTGAATTCGCGATGAAGAAAATCCTGGCCCGGGGCTTTGAGCGCATCTTTCAGATTTGCCGGTGCTACCGCCTCGAACCCAAGAGCGCCACGCACATGCCCGAGTTCACGATGCTTGAGTGGTATCGCGCCCAGAAGAATAGCCAGGCCGGTTTTGAGACGATCATGAACGACGCTGAAGCGCTTTTTGAAAGCCTCGCGAGAAAACTTTTCGGCGCAACGGCGTTCGAAACCGAAGCGCGCGGCCGGCAGGACGTCGCGCGCCCTTGGCCGCGCTTCACCATCGAAGAATGCTTTCGCGAGTTCGCGGGACTCGAGCTGACACAGCACCTCAAGACTGAAGATCTCGCCTGGCTCTGCGTCGAACGCGGGTGGACTTCAAAAGACGCGCTGACGCACGCTTCGCTCACCCGCCCAGGCGCATGGGACGATCTGTTTTATCTTGTCATGTTGAACGGCGTCGAGCCGGCACTTGCCAAGCTTGGAAAGCCTGCAATTGTGTACCTTTATCCAGAGAGCCAAGCCGCGCTCGCGAACCTCACCACCGACTCGCGCGGATTCCGCTGGGCCAAACGTTTCGAGATCTACGCCGGCGGCTTGGAACTTGCCAACGCGTTCGACGAGCTCACCGATGCGCAGACTCAGCGCGCGCGCTTTGAAAAAGACATGGCTTTAAGACGCGCGCTTTACGGCGACGCGTTTCCCCAAAGCCCGATCGACGAGGAATTTCTCGCAGCGCTGGCAAGCATGCCGCCTTCGGCCGGCATCGCGCTCGGCGTGGATCGGCTCGCGATGTATTTTACAGGCGCCACTGATATTCGCGAAGTACTCTGGCAGGAACCGTACTAGACAAAATAGACGCGCTGAGTAAAGATCAAAAAATAGACCCAGCAGCCAAACGAGATAAAAACTCTTCCGCGGGCAGGATGCTAACCCCTGATTGCGTAAGGATTTGGTTCCCCCGATATATTCCGAAGAGATGACGAACGTGGGTTTTGGATGAAGCTTGAAACTCAACCAAAGATTTGTTCGAGCGGCTATCCCATTTTTTAGTGTTTTTCACGGAAATTGCGATTGTTTCTCTTCGGACTGAATGTGTTTTTTTTCGTGTTTCCACCACAAAGTCGATGTCGTAGCTTCCGGTAATGGCATAATGATAAAGTTCTCGGTTCCGATGGGCATATTGATTGTAAGCTCGAAGCTCATTTAAGATAAAAGATTCGAACGAAAAGCCTTTCCAAACTGAATCGACAGGATCATCAAGCAGCCCCGCGCAGGAACGACTGACTCCGGAATCAAATAAGTAAAACTTTGGATGAGACACTTCTTTGGCTTTACTCCCCTCAACAAAGGCTGGAAGACGATATCCGATGAGGGTATCTTCGAGAATTTGAAAATACTTATCAACCGTGGTGCGCCCGACCTGAGCTTCGCGCGCTATATTTTCTATGTTTAAAATCTGAGCGTGATAAAGGCCTGCAATCTGTAAAAATCGCACAAAGGGGGCGATTTTTCGAATCAGCCCCTCCTCGAGAAGTTCTTGGCGAAGATAGGTCTCAACATAGGTGGCGAGTGTTTCGTTGCGATTTTTCGGATCGATGACTACGCTCGGAAGCGTTCCCCATTCCAAAGCATCATCGATACTGCGCACTTGCTTGAATTCATCGAAAGTGAGGGGAAACAAAAACGTCTGAAGAGCCCTGCCCGCAAGGAGGTTTGCGCCACCGCGACGCAATTTTCTTGCGCTTGATCCTGTCAGGGCGAAGTTTAATTTTTTTTCTTCATAAAGCGCATGAACCTCGTCCAGAAGAGCCGGAATTTTTTGAATCTCATCGATAAATACCCAATCACCTGTTTTGAGGTGTCCAGTCAGGTCTGCCAAAAGATTTGGATTTTGAATCAGAGGAAGCAGGTTTTTGGATTTAAGAAGATCAATCTCTAAAATCCCTTTCAGCCGACTTCGAACCAGGGTGCTTTTTCCGGTCCCCCTGGGACCGAATAGCAGAAACGATTTATTAGGTAGTTCAAGCCTTCGTGTAAGCATGACCGTTTAAATATAACATCATAGTATAGAAAAAGAAGCAAAATCTATACTATTATACTGCGCTGGTGTTTGCTGTCATTGCGGCTCACCTGTGCACAACACGCCCGAATAGGTTTAAACTATTGAATTTAGACACATTTTATATTGACATTGACCGGAGTAAATTACTCAACTATAGTGTTCCGGCATGAAATCAGTAAAGTCGTGTCTCTTTGGAATTTTAGCCGCCGTTCTTACCCCTTCACTTGCCACCTCGCTCGCAAGCGCGCAGACCGCCCCGATCTGGGAACGAGCGACACTTGGATACGTGGGGCTCCATCAGCCCGCGACTGGGAAAAATTCCGCGAAATTTCCGGTTTTCGACGACCAGCTCACTGCTCCTGTAACCGGATCGGACCTGCTCTTTTACGTCGGGGCTCAACCGAAGAGCCTCGAAAAAATTCCGCAGGCCATGCTCGACCAGGTGCTGGGGCTCGTGGTGCTCGGCAAGATTCTCGATCATGAGGCCGAGCTCGCCGGCATGCCCAAGGAAGTCCCGATCCTTCGCGTGCGCTACATCGCGCGCGCGGTGCTGGCCCAGAACGCCACGAACCTCGGGCGCATCCGCACGGCCGAAGACACCTCGAAGCGCGATTTCGACGAGATGTACGGCTGGCTCAAAGAATCGGTCGGTACGAACAACGTTCGCTTCAACATCGACTGGAAATACCGCGACGGCGGCCTGCAACTCCTCCAAGAAACGCTTGCCTCGGATTCGCCGCAGTGGGGAAAAGTCCGCCTTTCTTTCGAGAGCCTTCCGGCGACACTCAAGGAATTCGAGACCCAGATCGCGGCAAAGCTCCAGCCGACGTATTCGGGCATGAGAAAAAGGGAAATCTGGCGCAGGGTTTCGGCAAGCCATATTTCGCCGTCCGCGCGCTGGGTGGCACGGGAACCTTCGATCTTCGACGTCCAGCGCTTGCACGCCGCCGTGAAGGACGACGTCCTCGCCGATCTCAAGCGCGGAGGTATCGAGAATCCGCAGTTCGAGCTTTCCGATCCGAAGGTGCGCGACGCGATCTCGCAGAAGATCAAGCAAACCCAGCAGGCCTATCTTGCGCGCGAGGCGGTATACGCGCTCTTTAAGGAAAACCCGTTTTTCGTCGAACTCAACACGTGCAGCGATCCGGCTTGGCCGTGCGTGAACGCCGACGCCGAGACGCTCGCGAACGCGCTTTTCCCGGAAAGGCTTCTCCCCGGCCAGCGCTTGAGCATGGGCAAGAAGTCAACGCTCGGGCGTCCGACCGACTTCTACAAAGTCATGCTCATCTCGGCGGAAATGATGGATCTGCTTCTGATGCGGTAATCCGCCTATCGCTCAAGAGTTCCTCGCGGCGAGCCTGAATTTCGTACAGTTTATGGTAAAGCCCGCGTCGCTCGAGCAGCGCGCGATGCGTGCCCGACTCGACGAGCTCGCCGTGGTGAAGCACGACGATGCGGTCGACCGACCGAAGTGTCGCGAGCCGATGCGCGATCACGAGCACGGTGCGGTTGGCGAAAATTCCCGTCGAAACTTTCGCGATCCACTTCTCGGTGAGCACGTCGACGTGGGCGGTGGCCTCGTCGAGAATCAGGATGCGCGGATCGTGAACGAGCGCGCGCAGAAACGCGATGATCTGCCGCTCGCCCGCCGAAAGGTTGGCGCCCCGCTCGAATATCTCGTGATCGAGCCGCAGCCGTCCTTTCTCGAAAGGCTCGCGCGCGAACGCTGGAAGCCGCTCGTACGCCTCGCGCCGCGATGGCTCCCAGAGAAAAATATTGTCTTCGACCGTTCCCGAAAAAAGGAACGGAACCTGCTGGATGTAGCCGATGGCGCAGCGTACCGCGCGCTTGTCGAGCGCGCCGATATTCCGCCCGTCGATCCGAAGGTCCCCTTGGGTCAGGTCGTGAAAGCGCAACAGCAGCTGCGTCAGCGTCGTCTTGCCCGCGCCCGTATGCCCCACGACGCCGACGCGTTCGCCGGCTTCGATCTTAAAATTCAGATTTTTCAAGACCCACGGTTCGTCATCGGCGTAGCGAAACCAGGCGCCGCGAAAGTCGATTTCTCCGCGCCAGGCGCCGAGCCGCGGAATACGGGCCGTGGGGTCAAGACCGCTCTCGATGGGCCGGTCCATGAACTCGAAAATCTTCTCGCACGAGGCCAATGCCGCGACGAACAGATTGTATTTTTCGGTGATGTCGCGGATCGGCGTGTAAAGCGCCTGCACGTAGGCCATGAACGCCACGAGTAGACCGAGCGTCACGGTGCCGTCGATGACGCGATAGCCGCCGTACCAGATCAGCAGCGACATCGAAAAGCTGCTCAAGATCGTGATCGTCGGCTGGAAAAACGCGAACTGCCGGACGGTTTCGAGCTGGCGCCCGGTATAGCGCCGCGAAACGGCGTCGAACTTCGTCTTGAAGTCGCGCTCGCGGTTAAAAAGCTGGATGAGCCACATCCCGTAAATATTTTCGGCAAGAAAGGCGTTCAAACGCGAAAGCGCGGCGCGCGAGCGGCGAAAATTCTCGTGAATGCGCTTGCCGAAGTAATTCGAGGAAACCACCATCAAGGGGAACACGCTCACGCAGACCAGACCAAGTGTGGGATGCATCGCGACCATTCCGATGATGATCCCCAGGATGATCATCGCGTCGGCAAGCGCCACGGCGATTCCCCCGGTGAAAAGATCCTGCAGCGCCGACGTATCGTTCACGAGCCGCGTGACCATGCGTCCGGCGGGAACTCGGTTGAATTCCGCGGCCGGGTAGAGCTCGTACTGTTTAAGCAGATCCTGCCTGAGCGCGTGAAGAATTTTCTGGCCGAGCGACATCAGAAGGACCGACTGCTGATAACTCGCGAAGGCCTGAAGAAAAGCCACCGTCAGAAGAAAAACGGCGAAGGGCGCGACGAGCGCCGCCTCGCGCGGAACGAGCACCTGATCGACGAGAACGCCGAGCAGCCAAGGAGTAAGCAGCGCGCAGAACGTCGAAAGCAGCACGAAGCCGAGACTGACGAAAAAAAGTCCGCGGTGGCATCGCACGTAAGGCCACAGCCGATCTTTCGCGAACGCCAGCGCTTTGAGATCGAGCGGCTTTTCGGACGTCTCGTGTTCGCCGTCAAAAGTATCAGTGTGCAAGCTCATCCTCCAACAGCTGCAGCTCAAGGAGCTGGCGATACAGGCCGGGCACGCGGGAGAGTTCCGCGGCCGAACCCGCCTGCGCGATCTCGCCGGCTTTAAGAACATAGACGCGATCAAAAAGAGAGAGACGCGCGAAGCGATTGGTGATCATCAAAAGCGAGTTTTCGTTATCTTCAAAGCGGTCGAGGATGCGGCCTTCGGTCGACGCGTCGATATTGGAAAGCGCGTCGTCGAGCACGAGCAGCGGCGCCTCGCGCACGAACGCGCGCGCCAACGTCACGCGCGCGCGCTCGCCGCCCGACAGATTTGACCCCTTTTCGCCGATCGGCATCTCAAACTTCCACTCGCGCTCCCCGGAAATCAGTGCCGCGCGAGAAAGCGCCGCGGAGAAGAAGCGGTCCTGATCCTCGCCCGCGCCGGAATTAAGGCCAAGCATGACGTTCGCGCCGAGCGAGTCCGAAAACAGCAGCGTTTCCTGCGGGACGACGGCGAGTTCCTGACGCCTTGCCTTGAGTGTCAGGTCGCTCACGTCAACACCTTTCCAAAAAACGGTTCCACGCGGCGCGGGGTACAAGCCGCTCAAGAGTTTTACGATCGTGGACTTTCCGGAACCCACGGGGCCGACGAGCGCCACCCACTCGCCGGAAGCGATCCGAAGATTCACGTTTTTGAGCACCGGCTCGTCGTGGCCGTAGGCGAACGTGAGGCCGCGAATTTCCAGCAGCGGCGCGGTCTCGTCGAATATCGGCGCTCGCGCCGGTTGCCGCGCGGCGGGCGCATCGTCCTCTTTTTCGGAAAGCACCTCGACGATGCGCTTGAGCGAACCTTTTCCGCGCTGGTAATACGTCACCGCGAGCCCGAACGCCATCATCGGCCAGACGAGCTGGTCGAGGTAGCGCGTGAACGCGACGAACGTGCCGAGCGGAACACGCCCCCCGATGACGTCGCTGCCCGCGAAAAACAACAAAGCGGCAAGCCCGGCTCCAACGCTTAAGATGAAAACCGGCTCGAAGATCGACTGCGCTCTCGCGAGCTTCACGTTGAGACGCACGAAATCCTTCCCGAGCGCGCCGAAACGCTCAAGCTGCGTCCATTCGCGCACGAAAGCCTTGACGATGCGGATCCCCTCGATGTCTTCCTGCGCGAACGCGGTGAGTTTCGAAAACTGCGCCTGCACGCGCTCGAAGCGCCGGTGCACGAGCTTTTCGGCCCATCCGATAACGAACGGAACGAGCGCCATGGGCGCAAGCGAGACGAGCGTCAGCCGCGGCGAGAGCGCGAGCATCGCGGGCGGAAGCACCAGAAAAAGGAAAACGGCGTCGGCGAAGACCAGGAGGCCGGGCCCCAGCGCGAAGCGCACCGCCTCGACGTCGTTCGTAGCCAGCGCCATCAGGTCGCCGATCGGGTGTCGATCGTAGAAAGACGGCGGCAAGCGCTGGAGCTTCGAAAAATAATCGTCGCGGATCCGCTCGGCCGCCCGGTGCGAAGACTTGATGAGGTACACGCGCCAGGCATACCGGAACGCGCCCTGCCCGCAGGCGATCAGCGCGTACGCGAGCCCCAACAGCAGGAACGGCAGGAATGCGGCCCAATATCCACCCGAAAGAGAGCGCGAAAAAACGCGTCCCGCGTGATCGATGAATTCCTTGAGCACGAGCGGCGGAAGAATCGAAAGCGCGTCGACGCCAAGCAGGCAAAGCACGCCCAGAGCGACTCGGCGGCGGTATGGACGAAGATACCCGTAGAGGATTTTTACGGTTTTGACGAAACCCACTGGCGAAACTCCTGGGGTACCGGGCTTTCGACGCGAACGTGGCCGCCGGTGACCGGATGCTCGAACGTCAGCGCGTGCGCGTGCAGAAGATGGCGGCCAGCCTTGCCGTACAGCGCCGGATCCGAGCCGTAGAGCGTGTCGCCCGCGACGGGATGGCCCATCTCCGAAAAATGCACGCGAATCTGGTGCGTGCGGCCCGTCGCGATCCGCACCTCCACGAGCGTGAACTCGCGGTTACCGCCGAGCACGAGATAATCGGTGATGGCTTTCTTGCCGCCAGAGCGCACGCTTCCGAATTTCGCCCTCTTTCCTTTTTTTCCGACCGGCGCGAGAAACGACTCGAGCCTGCCTTCTGGCTGCTTGAGCTTGCCATGCACGACGGCGACGTAGAGTTTCGCGATTTTATGCGCGCGAAACTGATCGGCGATGAAGGCGTTGTATTTCTTGTCGCGCGTAAAAAGAACGACGCCGGACGTGTCGCGGTCGAGGCGGTGATGAAGCCCCAGGTAAACGGGGCGCGCGGGCGCATGCGCGGCGGTAGCTCCATCGGCATGCGCGAGCTGGCGCTTGGCGAGCTCGTAGAGATTGACCCGCGCCTCGTCGAGCGTCGGCTGCGTCGGAAGCCCGGCGGGCTTGTCGAAGCAGATCACCGCTTCATCCTCGTAGAGAACCCGGAGCGGAAGAAATTTTTCAGCGGTGTAACCTTCGGCCGCCGACGTTCCGGGCGTGGCGCGCTTGGAATCCCAGTAAAGATTGATGATCTCTCCGCCGTGGAGCGCGCGCGAAGCGACGCGCACGCGCTTGCCGTTGACGTAAACCGCGCCCGCGACGATCAGCTTGCGGATCAGGCCGCGCGAAAGCTTGAGGGCTGCCGCCTCCGGGCTTTGTGCGATCGCGACGTCCAGCCGGGAGGCGCCTCCTCCAGCCGGCAGCCGGCACGTGATTTTTCGCATTGGAACAGCTTTACACGTGACTAAAATTTGTACAAGCCATCGCCGGTGGCCAAAACCCGATAACTCGTTTCCTCGAACTTCTCCTCGGGCGGAGCTTCGGGCCGCGGACACGGCGTCAGCCCCCAATCGCGCGAGCGCGCGCCTTCTTCTTCGGCGTCGTGCCACTCAACGCGATTCGTAAGCCTTGCCCCATACGCGGGCAATATCGGCCTCAGATGTTCTCCGCAAACGACGATTCGCTTTTTCTCGAGCGGAAAAAGCTTGAGCGAGCGTACGTCCGCCGGGTTCGTCGCGTGCGCGGGGTAGCCGCGCGCCACGATCGAACCGATATTGTCGACGACGTTCGCGAGCGGCGGGCCCTGACCCGCGCCCAGAAACCACGTCCGATGCGGCACCAGCCACGCGATCTGAAATCCGGCCAAAGCAAGCGTGAGAGGAATGAGCACGCGGGCCGCGCGCGCTCGATGCTCGGCTTCAAGGCCTTGCAGCGTCACGGCCGCGAACATGCCGAGCGCCCAGCCGAGCGGCATGTGAAAGCGCGCGTACCAGTGGGCGCGCATCGCGAGATCGGCGGCGAATACCACGGCGATCGAAAGCAGCGCCCATGGCGCGGCATCGCGCATCCGCCTGCGCGCAAGCGCGGCGAGGCCGAACGCGCACGCGGGAAGCCACGCCCATCCAAACCCGCCCGTGCTCACGTCCGAACCGGGAACGAGCTGCGAGGGAGTCCAGCCGCGCGCGATTTTTTTCACCCACGAATCGGAGCGCTCGTAATCCGAGACGATGGGAGCCACCACGAGATCGTCGGGATCGAGCGTGCCCCCGCACGGATCGCGCCCCAGCACGGCGCATTTGAGCGGACCGAACGGGCCATCGCCTGCGCGCAGGTTCTGCAGCGGCTGCACCGCCGCGACGAGCAGAAGCGGAACCGCGAGCAGCGCATTGAGCGCCGCCCTGCGCGCCGTCATGATCTTGCGTTCGCTGACCGCCCAGTAAAGATTAAGAGCGATGAGCGCTCCGCCCGCGGTCGCGAGATTCGAAAATTTCGTCGAGCCGTGGAGCGCCAACGCCAGGGCCGCGAGCACGTAACGCTCGCGTTTCAAAAGGGCCAGAAAACAAAGAAGCGCGCTCAAGCCCGCGAGATCGGCGTACCACGCCGCGGATTCCCGCGCGGCGAGCGGATACGCCGCCCAAAGCAGCAACACCCATTTATTTCCGCCCACCAGCTCAAGCGAAGCGGCCAGCCCCGCGCACCAGTGCAGAAGCGGCGGCACAAGCAGCAGGCGCAGCCCCAGCACGCTCCCGAAATGCGCAAGCCACCAAAGTGCGAGCGCGCTTGCCGTTTTGGGATAACTTCTCGCCGCGAAATACGGTTGCGCCGAGCGATGCCAGAAACCGTCTTGCCACGACTCCACGATCGGCGGCAGATGGTAATCCATGCCGTCCCAGTCGAGCGGAACCTGAAAGACCGCCGTAAAAAGCAGCGTGGCCCCGGCGGCCACAAGCAGCGCGCGGAGCCATGCGGGGAGTTCGCTGAAAAGCGAGCGCAGAGAGGGCGTAATGTTGGTACCGGAGGAATTGTTCACGCCGTTTCGAAGTAACTTCCACGCGAAGAAAGCAAAAACAGCGTCGAATGCGAGCACTGAGGTAAGCGAAAGGCCTCCGTGGATGCGACCGATCGTCTGGACCCATGTAAACCAGGCGAACCAAAAAATGATGTAGGCCGGAATGAAACATCTTGCTCGCGCGAAGCGCTCGCATGCCCTCATATCGACTTCATCGTCGAATTCACAAGCGCGTGCAGACGGTTGAGGCACTCCCACTTCAGGCGGTCTTCGCCGGCTTCGAGCGCCCATTTGTAATGGTAGTACTCGCTCTTGTTGTTTCTCTGCGCAAGACCGTAGTCCACGCCCTTCAGGTTAAGAAACACCGTGAAGCGGCCATACCAGGTCGCAAGTTTTTCGCGGTAGCCTTTCTTGAGGTCGATCGTACGCAGAAGCTCTTCGCCGAGTTTTCTCTTAAGCGTGTACGGCGGAAGTTCGAGAGCCTCTAGCTCGTACTGGCCTTCGAGCGCCGTGCGCTCGGCGTGCGTGGGTTGCGGCGCCGCCGCCGGCGGCGCATCGTTGGCGGGCTTCGGAACGTCGGGTTTGGGCTCGTCTTCGCTTCCCGCCGTGATCTTGATCGGGTCGTATTTCTGCGCGAGCACCAGCTCGGCCATCACGACCGAGTATATCTTCATCGCGCCGGCCGGGGCGCGGCCTTTTTCTTTGTCGCGATATTCCTGTGAGTAGACGAGGCCGTTATAGAGCCCCTCGTAATGCGCGCCCTGATCGAGGACGTTCAAGAGGCGCACGAACTCTTCCTGGGTGACTTCGCGCCCGAGCACGACGCGAAACGCCTCGCGCAGATACTCGGCGTTGACCTGCCGGCGTTCCATCGGCTGGGGCTCCGCCGGTTCGCCGGGATTCCGCGCGGTCGCGGCGTTCTTCTTCGCCTGTTCCTTCGGCTTGAGCTTCTCGATCAACATGTCGCGAAGCTGGCATCCCGAAAGCAGCGATCCGCAAATCACGAGCGCCGCGATCGACGCGAGCGGCATGCCCAATGCGCGCGGCGGGCGCGAACGGCCGAGGCGCGAGCCGAAAAACCCGGCGAGGATCACGAGGGTCGCGAGGTAAGGGATCATCTGGATCCATTGTACCGGAACGGCCTGGCCTCCGGGAAAATGAATCCCTTGAAGCAAGATCTGCGACGTTTCGATCGCGCCGAAAACGAGTGCCGCGAGAAACGCGCCACCCGGCGTCCAGCGCCCGACGATGAGCGCGGCGAGCGCGATGAATCCGCGCCCCGCGGTCATGCCGCGGCTGAACCCGCCGCCGTGGTCGATCGCGAGATACGCGCCCGCGATTCCGCAGAGCGCTCCCGAGAGAAGCACGGCCATCCAACGCACGCGCCTCGCCGAAATACCCTGGCTCTCGAGCGCCTTTGGGTGCTCTCCGGCAAACCGCACGTATTGGCCGAAACGCGCGCGCCGATGAACGAACATGAGCGCCAGCGCTGCGGCAAAAATCCCCCAAACGAGCGGCGACGCTCCGAACAGGACGGGAATGCGGTCGCGGATTTCAAGCGAGGGGGTTCCGCCGGTCATTCCGTAAAGCACCTTGCACACGACGGGCGGAACGCCGAGCGCCAGCAGGTTCACCGCGATGCCGCTGATGATCTGGTCGGCGCCAAGCACGATCGAAAGAAGCGCGTGGAGTGCTGCGAGCAACATCGCCGCGGCGACGCCGGCGGCAAGGCCAAGCAGCGGATTGTGGGAGCCGTGCGCCACCGCGGCCGACGCGAACGCCCCGATGAGCATCATTCCTTCAAGCCCGATGTTGATCACCCCGGCGCGTTCGCTGAAGTAGCCGCCGAGCGCGGCGTACGCGAGCGGCGTTGCGAGCCTCAGCGACGCGAGGATCGCGCCAAGCATCAGCGTATCGCTCATCCGCGTTCTCCTTTTTTTCCCGCCGTGACCGCGAGCGCGAGCAGGATGATCGCCTGAATCACCGTACTGAGATCGCGCGTGACCCTTTCGGTTTCAAGATCGAGATCGAGCGCGCCCTTGCTAAGCGCTCCGAAGAGGAGCGCGGCAAGGACGAGCTTCACGAAATTCCCGCGCGCGAGAAGCGCTACGGCAAGGCCGGTGAAACCGAAGCCCGGCGAGAAGGAATCGATCAGGCGATAGGAATTGAGAAACACTTCGTGAAAGCCCACGAGCCCTGCGATGCCGCCCGACGCGGCCATCGTCAAAAGCTCGGTTCGCAGTGTGGCGATGCCGGCGATGCCGGCCGCCGTTTCATTCGCTCCCGTGGCGCGAATGCGAAAGCCGAGCCACGTGCGCCGAACGGCCCAGAGCGCGCCGAAGGCGGCGAGAAGCGCTGCCGGCAAGCCCCACGTCATCTGAAGCCAGGGCCGCGCGACGCGCGCGGCCTCGGCGACCCACACGGTTTCGAGATTCTGATTCTCGGGATTTTTGAGCGGATTCAGGATCACCCAATTCACGAGCGCCATCGCGACGAAATTGAGCATGATGGTCGAGATCACCTCGTGGGTCTTTCGATACGCGCGCAGGTATCCCGCGATCGCGCCCCAGAACGCTCCTCCTGCGAAGGCCAGCACCGCCCCTCCGGCCAGGATCGCGGGAGCCGCCCCCGCGGCGGTCCAGCCTCGCGTGAGCGCGCCCCACGCCGCGGCCATGAGCGCTCCGGCGTAGAGCTGGCCTTCCGCGCCGATGTTGAAAAGTCCCGCCTCCAGAGCCAGCGCCACGGCCGCGCCCGTGAGAAGCATCGGAGTCACGTAAAAAAGCGTGTACGAAAAATTCTCGGCCGAGCCGAACGCCGAATTCCAAAGTATCTTGAAGACCGTAACGGGAGATTCGCCGGCCGCGGCGACGGCGGCGGCGGCAGCCGCGAGCGCAAGCGTCCACGCCAGGAGCTTTCTCTTGCACTCGCACGTCCTGTGCTCGTGCCCTCCGGGCTTGCGCATAAATTTTAGCATCCTGCTAAAATTTTTCATGCGGGAGCCTCTGGGCTGTTCGATTTTTTTTCGGCGGCCCCGCCTCCCAGCATCGCAAGCCCGATCTTTCGCTCGTCGTAATCGGGACCCTCGAACCAGGCGGTGATGCTTCCGCGGTAAAGCGCGCCGATGCGGTGGCTAAGCGCCATCAGTTCGTCGAGTTCCGAGGAGATCAGAAGAACGCCGGCTCCGCTTTCGGCTGCCGCAAGCAGGCGCGAATGAATGAACTCGATCGCGCCGACGTCGACTCCGCGCGTGGGATGGACGGCGAGAATGACCCCTCCCTGTGGATGGCTCGGCTCGCGCGGCACGCGAGCCAGAGAGCTGAGCTCGCGCGCGACGATGAGCTTCTGTTGATTCCCTCCGGAGAGCGCTTCGGCCGCGAGCTCGGGCTTCGGCGGACGCACGTCGTATTCGGCGAGAAGCGCGCGCTCGGGCCCGCTTGCGGCATGAAACAGCCGCCGCCCCGGCACGGCTGGATGGAATTTTCGCGTCAGTCGCAGGTTTTCGGTCAGCGTGAACGGAAGAACGAGGGCTTCCCTGTGGCGGTCCCCCGGAATGAAGGCGAACGACGCGGGCCGCGGCGCCATGCGCTCAACCAACCGCCGGACGATTTCCTCCTGGCCATTGCCTTCGACTCCGGCAATACCGGTAATTTCACCGGCGCGGATAACAATTTCGCCCGATCCGATCGGTATTGAAGCACGCTCGGATCGCGCGTTTCGCTCGCTGCCGCTCGCGCGTGTTGGCATCACGAGCCGGCGCCCCACCATCAGCTCCGAAAGCTCCTCCACGCTCGTTCCGGAAATTTTCCGGGTCGCGACGGTCTTTCCCGCGCGCAGCACCGTCGCCTCGTCGGCGACGTCCATCACCTCTTTCAGTTTGTGCGTAACGACGAGAACCGTATGACCGCTGTCACGCAACACGCGCAACGTGCGCAGCAAATCGGCCGTTTCGGAAGGCGTCAGCACCGCGGTCGGTTCGTCGAGGATGAGAAAGCGCGCCTTGCGATAAAGAACCTTCAAAATCTCGCAGCGGCTCTGAAGGCCCACGGGAAGGCCCTCGACCGGAGCGTTAAGCGGAACGCGAAGGCCGGTTTCGCCCATCAGCTTTTCAAGCGCCGCGCGCTCGCGAGCGCGCCGGCGAACGCCGAAGCGGCAGTCCTCGACGCCCAAGACGAGATTGTCGAGCACCGACTCAGGGCCTGCCAACATGAAATGCTGGTGCACCATCCCCACGCCGGCCGCGCCGGCGCGATGCGGATCCCACCGGCCCTGCACCTCGCGCCCGCCGAAAAGAATTTTTCCAGCGTCGGGCGGCACCATTCCGAAGAGAATCTTCATCGCGGTGGATTTGCCCGCGCCGTTTTCGCCCACCAGCGCGTGGATCGTGCCGGCCCGGATCGTAAGATCCACGCCGTCGTTGGCCTTCACCTCGCCGTACGACTTCGCGATGCCGACGAGCTGCGCGGCATTCATTTCTCGGGGCTCATTTCTTCATTTTGTAGAAATCATCCACCTTGATACGACCTGCGATGATGTCGGCCTTCACCAGATTGATCTTTTTGAATTCGGCTTCCGTGAAAAGATTGCGGTTGTTCTCGTCGACGGCCCAGTCGATGCCGTTGTTCTTGAGCCCGAACGTGCGCGGCCCGCCGGTGAACTTCCCCTTCGCCGTGTCTTCGATGATCTGGTAGACGGCCGTGTCGACGCGCTTGAGCATGCTCGTGAGGATCAGTCCCGGCTTCATCCAATTCTGGTTCGAGTCGACGCCGATCGCGTACTTGCGCTCGGATTCCGCCGCGTCGAACGCGCCGTTGTTGCTGGCGCCTGCCGCGACGAAGATCACGTCGGCTCCGCGCCCGTACTGGCTCCGCGCGAGCTCCTTCGCCTTCGTCGGGTTGTTCCACGCCTCGCTCGTCACGCCGATGTAGTTGACGAGCGTCTTGATTTTCGGCTTCGCCGCTTTCGCGCCCTGCAGGTAAGCGAGCTCAAAGCGCCGGATGAGCGGGATGTCCATTCCGCCGATGAAGCCCACCGTGTCGGTCTTGCTCTTGAGTGCTGCCGCGTAGCCCACGACGTACGAACCTTCGTGCTCCTCGAAGAGCAGCGAAGCGACGTTGGGCGCGTCGACCTTGGCGTCGACGATCGCGAATTTCTGCCCGGGCATCTCTCTGGCGAGTTTTTTCACCGTTTCGGACTGCGCCACGCCGATTCCGATGATGAGGTCGTATTTCTTCCGCGCAAAGGAGCGCATCGCCGGCTCAAAAAGATTGTCGTCGCTCGCTTCGATCTCTTTGAGCTGGATACCGAGTTTTTGTTTGGCCTCGGTCGCGCCCCTGAACGCCGCCGTATTGAAGGATTTGTCGTCTTTTCCGCCCCGGTCGAGCACGAGCGCGATCTTCGCGGGGTCGGCGTGGGCAAGCGCCGATCCTAGCGCGATGCACGCGGCGCAGCCTATCCCGGCAACAACTCCAAAAACACTTGCAAGCGTCGAATCGTTCGCCTTTTTTCGAGACACCTTCATATCGCGCAACCCCCTGAATTCAATTTTTTGAATGGTAGGGCTATCCTCGCGCACAATCGCTAAATCCTCAAGACCTTGGGCGGTTTTCGCCGATCTTGGGCCCCGCGTCGTCGCGGTTTTTTCCGTTCCCAGACGTTCTCTGTGGTCGTAAATGTTTTTTGTCGTCAAATCCCCTATCCACCCCCACCCCTCCACAAAACTCCCGCGCGGATTTTCTGTCGGCGCTTCTCCTATTTGCCCGTACCCATCCACAAGACCCCGCCTCGGATTTCCACGCTATCCCACTCCGAAAATATTCCCGCCTTCAGCGTGTTCCGCCAGACATACATCTCCGCATTCCACTGATCCCGCCCGCTTCGAACCACCCGGCTCCAAGCCCGTTTCAGCCAAAGTTTTCCGTGCGCGATCTTGAGCGCGGTCATTCCCGCCAAAAACCTCAACGCGTTTTGAAACTGCGTGCGAGATCCCACTTGAACGATGAGATGCACGTGATCCGGCATCACCGCGAGCGCGCGCAACCGGATTCCGAATCGATCTTGCGTCTCGCGGACCAACCCCCGCACTGCAGGCGCATGTCTTCGCAATATCGGCACGCGCGCTTTCAGCACGACGTGATTGTAGTGCCTTGTACTGATCGGCCGCACGGTTTTTCTTCCCGAGTATTTCTTTTCTCTAAGCAACGTGAGCTGTTTCATATCAAATTCCTTCCGCGCCACTTCCACTGAGCAAGTTTGATACCAAATCCGTCGATGCTCTCGTATTCCAAACTCTCCACGTTCCCGCCGCTTTCGTTTCAGGATTTTAAAAACCCAACTCACTCACGATCGCGCACGGGCGATGGTCTCAAGCGCGAGAGAACATGCGTTTAAATTCGCTTCCCGAAAAATATTTTTCGCGAATCCTAACAGCGTACGAAAATCCGCCGCAGCGCCGGTGTAAAAAACATCCACGCTTTGAATTTTTTACGCACGAATTTTACAAGAAATCCAGAGCGGTCCGCGCAGCTCAAGCGGCCCCACTTTCCGCATCTCGTTCGCCCGGCAATCCCTGCCGGCTTGTGTGTGTGTGTGTGTAAATTGATTCCAGGGCTAAGGAGGACTTATGAAAAACAGACTCATGCTCTTGATCTTCGCATTGCTCTTCTCCAACACACTTCTGGGAGAGGAATCCAAGGTCGCTTCTCAGCGCAAGCCGTCGAGCATGCCAACCGCGAATTCTCCTCTCGTCGTTTGTGGTGCACATAACACTGTCGAAGCAGCCACCAGAAAGTTGAACGCAAATTTAGCGGACACATGGGCGACCGCAATTGCCGCAAGTTTCGGCGACGACGTCACTTCAATCGCGATTAAAAAACCTTTCGAAGTTTCCGCTCCAGTAATTTCTGAGGAAAAAGCGCGGGGGCTTGTTTTCGTCTGTGTGACGGTTTCGCCCGTACAGAAGTAACTAAGAGCAAATCTTTTGGTCAACTAGAGTCCAACCGTCCGGCACCCAACAGCTCAATGCAAATCCAGAACATTCCTCAGCCGCTCATCGACCTCGCTCATCGTCTGAAAAGAGAGTTGCAGGACTTTGGATTTCAAGGAGGATTTCTCGATCGAATAAACCGCGGCGCATCGGACGATCGTCTCCTTCTTGAATTTGATGATCACGTCTTCCGACGGATTCGCGGGCTTCTTTGTTCCGTCCGTGCGATACAACCCCGTGAGCTTGACGGCCACCACGTCCAGAAGATTCGGCGCGGAGTTTCGCAGGTTATTGCTGACGATCAAAACGGGCCGCGGCCGCCTCTTGGGATCGTTGGGCCAAACCGCGTACCAAACCTCGCCTCGGAGCATGTCAGAACAAATCCTCGTCGGATTCGTCCGTTTCGAAAAGAGGTTCGGCCGCCATCATTGGCTCGGAAACCCCGCGCGCATTTTTCTTTCGCGGCGGTGCCGACGCAAGCTCGCGATCATAGCGCTCATAATCCGCCCGAATCGCTTCTTCCTCTTCCTTGGCCAATCCCTTGAAGATCAGATCGTTGACGCGTTGACTGAGCTTCTTGGGCCCCACCTTCCGCAGGACCTTTTCGACTTCGGGCTCGGGATAAAACGTGCGTTTCAGTGGCTTCATAGATCACCTTATCATCTTATTATGAGTCTACTATTAGTGGATGATAAAGTCTACTAAAATTATTATCTAACCTATTGAGGTACAGCCTTATTGCGGCTCGGAGTTCCGCAAGAGAGCCAAACCGCAGGTACCCGCCAGCAAAACTCCACCTTGAATCATTGCATGATCCGCCTCTGTGAAAATTCCTGTTCGGAAGGGATTCTGACACACATACATTTCCGCATTCCACTGATCCCGCCCGCTTCGAACCACCCGACTCCAAGCCCGTTTCAGCCAAAGTTTTCCGTGCGCGACTTTGAGCGCGATCATGCCCGCGAGAAATCGCAGCGCGTCTTGAAACTGCTCGCGCGCCCCCACCTGAACGATCAGATGCACATGATCGGGCATCACCGCGAGCGCGCGCAACCGGACTCCGAATCGCAGCTGCGTTTCACGGATCAGTGCGCGCACCACAACAGAATTTTTTCTAAGTATCGGCCGGCGCGCTTTGAGCACGACGTGATTGTAGTGCCGCGTGCTGATCGGTCGCGCGGTTTTTCTACCAGCGTATTTTTTTTCTTTAAGCAAAAGAAGCTGTCTCAGCGCACGAGTGAAGAGCAAATTCGATACCAAATTTTCACGACCTGTTATCTGCAAATCGTCTAACAATCCATCCTCCGGTTTTGCAGCCTTCAAAAATTCAACTTACACGCAATCCTGCGCGGGCGGTGGTCTTGAGCGCGGAGAAACCCTCGTTTAAATTCGTTCCTCGAAAAATATTTTTCGCGGATGTCGCAGGAACCAACTTTTTTGATGCAGCGACGGTGTAAAAAACACCAAGAATTTGAATTTTTTTCACGTGAAATTTTCAAATTTATGAAGAACCCAATCGCCAACGGGACAACTCCGTCCGGCCCCACGCGCGCGGGCCACGTTTTACGGCCGATTCGCCCGGCAAACCCTGCCGGCTTGTGTGCGCAAAAATCACGCAGGGGCGAAAACCCAGCTCGGAATTGAACCGTTGAAAATTTCATGCGCCAAGCGATAACAGAGCGTTCGAATGCGTCAAACCTTCCGAGCGCAGCTCAGGCGGTGCCTAAATCCGCCTCCGTCTCAAACTTCCGCCAACGCAGCTTCCAGATCCGCCCGCAGGTCCGCCACGTCCTCGACACCGACTGAGAGCCGCACGAGATTATCGGTGATTCCGAGTTTCGCGCGCGTCTCGGCCGGCACCGACGCATGCGTCATGATCGCGGGATGATCGACCAGAGACTCCACGCCGCCTAAACTCTCAGCCAACGTGAACACGCGGCACGACTCCAAAAAACGCCGGCACTCGGCCAAGCCTCCGCGCACGAAAAACGTGATCATGCCGCCGAACCCCGACATCTGACGGCGCGCAACCGCATGCTGCGGATGCGAAGCCAGCCCCGGATAAATCACGCGCTCCACCTTCGGGTGCCTCTCAAGCCACGAAGCGAGCTCGCCCGCGTTGCGCGCGTGGCGCTCCATCCTAAGATGCAGCGTCTTGATCCCGCGCAGGGTCATGAAATTATCGAACGCCCCGGGTGTCGCGCCGGCGGCGTTCTGCAGAAAATACAGCTTCTCCGCAAGAGCCTTATCCGACGTGACGACCACGCCTCCCACGACGTCGCTGTGCCCGTTGATGTACTTCGTCGTCGAGTGCAGCACGGCATCGGCGCCTAAAGCCAGCGGCTTCTGAAAAAACGGGCTCATGAACGTGTTGTCGACGACCGAAACCGCCCCATGTTTTCGAGCGAGCCCCGCCACCGCCGCGATGTCGGCGACCTTGAGTAATGGATTCGTCGGCGACTCAATCCATACTACGCGCGTGTTCTTTCGAAACGCCGCTTCGGTCGCGCGAAGATCGGTCATGTCGACGTAAGTGAACTCCAAGCCGAACCCGCGAAAAATCTTATCAAACAACCGGAAAGTCCCGCCGTACACGTCATCCGAGCACACGACGTGATCGCCCGATTTCAAAGAGAGCATCAACGTTGTCGAAGCGCCCAGGCCCGAAGAAAACGCGATGCCGAACGCACCGCCCTCCAGCGCCGCCACGCACTCATGCAACGCCGTTCGCGTGGGATTGTGCGTGCGCGCGTACTCGTAACCGCGATGGTGCCCCGGCGAATCCTGCGCGAAAGTCGAGGAAAGATAGACCGGCGTCATCACAGCACCCGTCTGCGGATCGGGTTTCTGCCCCGCATGAATCGCGAGCGTATCGAAGCCGGGCCGTTTTTCGTCGATTTTATTTGCCAAGTAAGCCTCCACTGGCATTTTCCGCGCAACTTGGCAACTTTTCAATCCCATATCGGCTGAAATTAAAGCACAATTCGAAGCTTATTGACGCACCGCGATGTGGATGTATGACGAGCCTATGTTTTGAGCATGAGGAGGGGTTCTAGCCGTTCCGTGTGGGGGGTTTATTGGCGGCTTTTTCGAGGAAAACGGCTTAATTGAGGATTCCATCGCACTCGGCTCGGTTTCGGGTGACCCCGGTGCATCACTTCTATCGGCGGTGCTCGCATTCCAATACGGAAAAAAAGGGTTGTTTGCCAGTAATTCCCGAGTTTGACAGCAGCAGGCATGGGGCCGTCCAGCTCAATGCAATTTGCTCGTATTGGACCAAACGAGGGCACGGGCGATGGGAGTTTTTCTATCTGCGCGATCAGGACCGCCGCGAGATCGACTTGGTCGCTGCCGACGGCGGCGTTTTTAAGAGGATTGCTGATTGAGTGAGAGCGTCCAATCATGACGCTCGACGGCCAACGGCTGACTCTTGGATTTTTCGAGCAAAATAAAGTATTGAGGGAGTATGAAGGGCGCCAATGCGGCGAAAGCGCCGAAAAAAATGCGGATCGCAGCCGAGCTTTTCAGCCTGGCCTATAAGATCAAGCGTCACCAGCTAAAACTCCGGCATCCCAAGCTCTCCGAAAAAGAACTCCATGCGAAAACCCTGGAACTCATCGAGAAAGGCTGCCGTTGAGCGCTCCCGACCTCATCCCAAATCTCATCGCTGTTTTTCAGGAAGTGCTTCAGGCGCTCGAAGACAACTCGATCGAATATATGATCGTCGGCTCGGTGGCTTCAATCGTTTACGGCGAGCCGCGACTGACCAAGGATATGGATCTCGTCATCGAGCTTGCTCCAGCCGATGCGAGAAAGATCCCGCGTATTTTTCCCGCGGAGAAATTCTATTCGCCTCCTGTGGAAATCCTGGGCGACGAAATCATGAACCGCGGGCACTTCAATCTCATCCATCACGACAGCGGGCTGAAGATCGACCTCATGATCCGCAAAAATTCCGAACACGCGAAAACAGAGTTCACACGACGCCGCAAGATCGAGATCTGGGAAGGCTTTTTCGCCCCTGTCGCCGCTCCAGAAGACGTGATCATCAAAAAACTCGTCTATTACACCGAAGGCGGATCCGAGAAACATGTTCGGGATATTCAGGGCATTCTTTCAAACTCCGACGTGGATCGCGCGTATATCGAGATCTGGACGGCCAAACTCGGGTTGGCCGACGCGTGGGGAAAGTGCAAGTAGTCGCGTTGAGCCGACCTGGCTCGGAAAATAATTATTTCTTCCGATTCCCCAGATACGTGATCAGATCGATCTTCGTGATAATCGACACAAGCTCGCCGTTTTCGACCACGATCGGCGTGAGGCCCGCCGACATCGACTGGCTTAGGCGCTCGACGTCGTCGCTCATCACAACTTTTACGAATTTATCTTCCACGATGCTTTCAATCTTGTCGTCGTTCTTAAGTTTTCCTGAAAAAAGCGCGTTCAAAAGATCGTTTTCAGCCACGAGCCCCAGCACCTCGAGGCCCTTCAAAACCGGAAGCTGGCTGATTCCCTTCTGCCGCATCAAGCGGATGATCTTCTCGATCTGATCGCCCGGCGACGCGGTGACGATCGCCTCGCGCGCCGGAGGCTTTACTTGCGCGATGAGATCGGCCACCGTTCCGAGCCCGCCCTCGAGAAAGCCGTTCTCGCGCATCCAGTTGTCATCGTAGACCTTCGAGAGATACCGGTCGCCCGAATCCGGAAGCAGCACCACGATGCGCTTCTTGCCGCCGAGCTTGCGCGCGTATTTGATCGCGGCCACGACCGCGGAACCCGACGAAATGCCGCTGAAGATGCCTTCTTCGAGCAAAAGCCTTCGCGTCATCTGAAACGATTCCTTGTCGTTCACCTGCACGATTTCGTCGCAAAACTTGAAATCGATGTTCTGCGGGATAATGTCTTCGCCGATTCCTTCAACCTTGTATGGGTATCCAACCGTCTTCTCCCCTGTTTTGAAGAAATCGTGAAGGATCGAGCCGATCGGATCGGCGCCCACGATCTGGATGTTCTTGTTTTTCTCCTTGAGATACATCGCCGTGCCCGTGATCGTGCCGCCGGTGCCGATACCCGCGACGAAGGCGTCGAATTTGCCGTCAAGCTGCTTCCAGAGCTCCGGTCCGGTCGTTCGATAATGCGCCTCGCGATTGGAAAGGTTGTCGTACTGGTTCATGTACGCGGCGTTCGGAATTTCCCGCGCGAGCCTGCGCGAAACCATGTAGTACGAACGGGGATCGTCGGGCTCGACCGCCGTGGGAGTCACGACGACCTTCGCGCCGAACGCGCGCAAGTTACGCACTTTTTCCTGCGACATCTTGTCGGGTATGACGAACACGCACTGATAGCCCTTGATCGCGGCCGCGATCGCGAGCCCCATGCCCGTATTGCCGCTTGTGCCTTCGACGATCGTTCCTCCCGGCTTCAACGTGCCTTTCCGTTCGGCGTCCTCGATCATCGCGATGCCGATGCGGTCTTTCACCGATCCGCCCGGGTTGAAGAATTCGAGCTTCGCGACGAGCTCGGCGTCCACTCCCTGCGCGACCTTGTTCAAGCGCACCAGCGGCGTGTTGCCGATCGTATCCAGAATGTTATTTCGGATGTCCGCCATGATTCCTCCTCTACGCGTCCTGCTCCGAGGCAGGACATTCGTCCTGACGGCGCTTCGGGCTCCTGCCCTCAGCGCCTCTACGCGTCGCGCGCCTAAATTTGTTCCACGCCACGCACCTCAAAACTCATCGCGCCGACCGAAAGAAGCGCCACGGTTCCGTACACCATTTCCAGTTCCAGGTCGCGGTCCGCG
Organism: Deltaproteobacteria bacterium; assembly: GCA_016186905.1. Taxonomy (GTDB): domain Bacteria; phylum Bdellovibrionota; class UBA1018; order UBA1018; family UBA923; genus JACPKS01. The sequence continues at coordinate 17,947 of JACPKS010000060.1, read as the reverse complement.
CCGGTCTCCGGCACTGCATGCCGGGCGGCGCTGGTCTCCGGCACTGCATGCCGGGCGGCGCTGGTCTCCGGCGCTGCATGCCGGGCGGCGCTGGTCTCCGGCGCCGCGTGCCGCGCGGCGCGGTGCCGCAGATCCGAGAGGCACAGCTTCTGAAAAACCATTCCCCGCGAATTGAGATTCTCGCCGCGGCCGCGCTGCGGGTTCTTCCGCAAAAAACCGCCCATGAGCTCGCGGCCCATCAGATAAATCACGGGTTCGGCGTAAACGCCGTCGAGCTTAAAGCGCGTGGGAATGCCTTCCTGCACGATCACGTCGCGCACCGTGAGCCGGTTCTTCACGACGGCCATCTTGTTGCGTTCGCGTCGATTCAGCTTCAAGATCTCCACGCCGCTTTCCACGCGCATGATCCCCATGCCATACGTGCCGGCGTTGCTTTTTATGAAAGCAAAAGGTGTCTCGTCGATACCTCTGCGATCGTATTCTGCTCGGGTCTTCTCGATGATCTCATCGACGGCCGATGCGATTTTGTCCATGCCAACACCCTCGGTAAAATCAACGCCGCTTACGCGGCGTGTGTTGACGTGCATGCACCAGGGGTCGATCCCCGCTTCAGCGGCGAACCGGCTTGCTAGCGCGTTGTAATGATCGAAAAAATCGCTTTTCTTGCGCGTGTGCCAGCCCAGACGGGGCGATGGTTCGATCGGCTGCTCGATACCGGCGAGCCCGGAAGGAAAGCCAGACGAAAAATCGTTGTTGATGAGGATGAACTCCGGATCAAACGATTTTCCACGCACGGAAAGCAATAGACGATTGCCCACCCGCCGGAACGGATACGCGTCGAGCTTGCGTCCGTCCGACGTCTCAAGCTCGATCACGTGCGGGTCGGCCTCGTGGTGCTCGCGCACCTCCACGCCGGGCTCGTAATACCAGCCGATCTCGGTCGCGATGCCGAGCCGGCGGAAGAGCTGACGAAGCTCGTAGAGATTGTCGGCGTAAAAACGGTTCTTGGTGTGAGACTCGGGAAGAATCGCCACGCGTTTTGGCATGAACCCCAGATGCCGCTTGAGAAGCGGTTTTAAGATCTCGGGCGAGCTCTCGAGATCCTCGGGGCAGATGTTGTTGAATCCGGCCGGATAGAGATTCGCGTCCACGGGCGCGAGCTTGAAGCCCGCGTCGCGCAGATCGATCGATGCGTAAAACGGCTCGTATTTGGCCGAAACGCGCGAGTCGAGCCACGATCCCAGCGAACCGCGCGAAAGATACTCTTTGAGCCGGCAGCGCACGCAATCGATCGCGCTCTCCTGCGCCGCGCGAGACGCGGCGCTCGCGCCCCCCGCGCCTTGTCCGGCGTCAAAATACGTCAAAGGCATTGCAACTCTCCAGGTTCCGGTAAGTTTTCGAGCGCGCTTCGACGGTGCTTTCGATCAGCCCGCGCATTTCCCTTTCGTATCGCTCCTTCTGCGCGGTCTTCACGCCGCGCGCGGGCTCGGGGAGCGGCTCGCGCAAACTCAGCGGATACCGCACCATCGCGCTGTAGGCATCGACGGCATGGGCGCGGATCGCGTCGTCTTGGGCGCGCCGATCCAATATCTCGCAAAGAAATTTTCGCGCGGGCTCGGTGCAGCCGTAGTACCCTTCGGCGTATTCCAGAAATTCTTTTTCCGAAAGCCGCTCGGGCCGGCGCACGCGGTTGCGGCAGATCGCCGAGAGCGTTTCGATCTGGCGCCACGCCACGTGCGCCGTCAGCCGCGTTTTTTCGCCGGCCCCAGCGCCTTCGCCAGGAATTTTCTTCAGCCGCTTTCTCGCCGCGGCCAGAGCGCGCACCGCTTCGTCCTCGCGCCCGAGCTCCGCGAAGATCCGTCCGCGAAGAGTAAGCAGCTTCACCTCTTGCACCGGCGTCGTCTTTCGGCGCCTGTTCTTGCGCGATACTCCCGCCGCGCGCTCGGCCCTCGGATCGGGAATCACGTCGAACGTCGCGGCCACCGCTTCGTCAAAACGCCCCTTTCTCAGCAAAAGCTCGGCGTACAACAGCCTTCCGTCGACAAAAAGCCCGTCGTCTTTCGGAGACTCAAGCAGCGGCTGCAAAACCGCGATGGCCTCGTCGTTTCTGGAAAGGTGAAATAGCGTTTCGGCGTAAAAAAGCCCGGCCTGTTCATAGCGGGGAAGCCCGGCATAGCGATCGAGATACGCATTCCATTTCGCGGCGGCCTCCGAAAAGGCCGCCTGTTTCATGGAAAGTACCGCCGCCTCAAACTGGGCGTCGGGCCCGGCATTGACGATCGGCGAAGCTGGCGCCGCCTTAGGATCCGCTTCTGGAGCGGCAACCTGGGCCGTGACCGGGACGGTGACCTGCCTCGAATGCGAACACCCTGAAAAAAGAACGAAGAAAAAGAGCGCCGGGAAGAGCAACGGTGCAGCCGTAAGGGGTGGAAGCATGGCGTGCACAGGATAGTTGATCGCGGGTGCGATTTCAAACAAACGGGGTCACGCTACCGCAACGCGGCGCGACAGAAGTCGCCTGCGTTAAATAGCCGAAATTCCTTTGACATCCGGGCGCCATTTCATTTGAATAATCGACGTAAAGAATCCACGCATTTGCCGGCCTTTGCATGCAAAAGACGCGGAGACACACAATCACTTAAGGAGAATAGAATGAAAAAGTACATCATCGCAATGATCGCTGGTCTTTTCGTTTTCGCGACAGCATTCGCGGACGAACAAACTGCGGCTCCGGCCGTGGACACAGCTGCTCCGGCCGCTGAAGCTCCGGCTCCAGTGAAGGCGGAGAAGCACGCCAAGAAGATGAAGAAGGCCAAGAAAGCTCACAAGAAGGCCATGAAGACCGAAGCTCCGAAAACCGAGGGCGAAGGCGCTACGCACGAAGGCGCCGCGCACGAAGGCGAGAAGGCAGCCCACTAAGTCTTCTTTCGAAGATAAAGTTTTCGTCGGCACTGTCGGCGATTCTTTCAAAAAGCCGGATGCGCGAGCGAACGGAATTCCGATCGAACGCGTAGCCGGCTTTTTTGTTTTACGCACATTTCGCTTTTGTTTTGCACGCGATTCATTAACTTGAATGGCGCATGACCGACGTTATCCCTGCCGCGGTTCTCATCCCCATTTTCTTGCCCGAGCCCTCGACGGAATCGCATCAAAACCGACAGCTCCATATTTTTTCACGCCCGGTTTCCTCCAACGCTGAAATCCTTTTCACTGTCCGCACCGACACGGTCGAACACCACAAAGGACAGATTTCTTTTCCCGGCGGAAAGCGCGACGACACCGACGCAAGCCTCCTTGAAACCGCGCTGCGCGAGACCGAGGAGGAGATCGGCCTTTCCCGCGAGAACGTCGAGATCATCGGCGAGCTTTCCGACACGCCGACCGTGCGGACGAGCTTTCTCATCCGTCCGTTCGTGGGCCTGGTGCGCGGACGTCCCGCTCTCAGCCCAAGCGAGATCGAGATCGCCGAAACTCTTTTCGTGCCGCTCGCGCACCTGCTCGACGAAGCCAACTCCACGCTCGAAACCTACGAATACGGGGGCTCACGGTACCGGATCAAGGCGTATCATTATCAAGGACACCGCATCTGGGGCGCGACCGCGCGCATTCTGCAGGTTTTTTTGGGGGGACTTTCTTAAGACGGATTTTAGTACTGCGGAAACCGGTACGTGAGGCTCGCGGTCGCGAAGAACCCGGCTTCGAACCCCCCATTCTCGTCGAAGGCCGGACCGTTGCTCGTGGCAAAACCGTTTCCCGCCACGACATCCACGGCGTACTCGTTCCAGCGCGCAGACCCGCCTGCGCGAATTTCCGGAATGCGCCTAAGATTCGCCCTTGCCGTGCGCGCGTCCGGTTTGCTTGAGTCGTAATCGGCCGCGTTGATCACCTGGTAGCTGAGGCCCGCGCGAAGCGTTACCCATTCGTTGCACTGGTTTTCCAGCCCAAGATTGAGCGGAATCGTGTACTGCGTATAATCCCGGTAAATTTCCGGGAAAACGCGAGTGGAAAGCGCGGTATCTCCGTCCTGCACCGAATTCATGAAGAACCCAAGGTGCTGGTAGAGCCGCAATCCAGGCGTGAGCTCGAAATCGCGGCCAAGCCCCAGACCGAAGACATGCATCCGCGTCTTGATCTGGCGCGCGGCAGCCATCGGGGTGCCGCTCACCACGAATCGGTGAAAGACCAGATACGGGCTCCAGCCCTCGTAGCGAAACCGCATTCCCGCATCGTACTCGTCGAGGTTCTGCACGCCCTGGCTTGGCCCAAGCCCGGGGTTCGAATACGCCACGCGTGAGGCGAACGTCATCCCGACGAACGGCTCGAAACCCAGAAACTGCGCGCCGAGATCGGCATGCCAGTAGCGCGCGTTTTTTTCGTTCCCCTGCTTGAGAATCGGCGATTGCGCCGTCGCGAGATGAACGCCCCACTTCGCGCTGTAATCGCTTCCTAAAAACAGATCCAGCGGAAGATGCGTTTCGCCGGCAGCCCCCGGCGTGCCGCCGGTGTAAGCGTTCACGCCGCCCGGCCCGCCGATCTCGCGAACTCCGGGCGCGATGAGCCCCGGCGCGTACTGGCGCTGCGCCCCCGAAGAATAAACGCCGGTTTGACTTAAAAAACCCCGCCCCGCCCCGCCGCGGTTGAAATAAACGCCGGCGACCATGAGCTCGCCGACCCGCTTGAAGGCGCCCCCCTCGAACCCTTTCTGAAGAATCGCGTAGTCGCGGTAACCGTTCACGTACGCCGGATTGTAGAAAACATTGTAATCGTCGTCGAGCCAGAGCGACCCATTCACGGCGTTCGTGGCGACCGCGCTTGGGAGCGCGCCGAGCGCGCTCATGAAGACGGGCTGCGTGCCGAAGGTCGCGAGCCGCGGAATATTCGCGCTGGCTGCGCCGGGCACAAAAACCGCGAGAAGAACAAGATGCCGTGCAAGGTGGATTCGAAGTTTTCGGTTTCGCATTTGGATATCCTAGCCTGAACGCGCACTTTTTGCCTAGCGCGACGCATGTATTCAAAACAAGGGCACAATGCCTTAAAATAGATGGATATGGCGCGGTCAGAGAAAAGTCATGAGGTCTGGGGCATCGTGTTCGTCTTCCTCGGCGCCTTCTCGCTGCTCTCGCTTGTATCGTACCATCACGCCGATCCCTCGTTTTTCACTCGCTCGCCGCTGCCCCCGCGCAACTACGGCGGCCGGATCGGCGCCAACCTGGCCGAGATCCTCGTTCAGATCGGCGGGCTCTCATCGTTCATCTTCTCGTTTCTCTGCTTTTCGTTCGCCGCGAAGCTCTTTCGCGGCGCCACGGTCTCGAAACTCGCGGGAAATCTCGCATGGATCGTGCTCGCCGTGATCGCGAGCGCGACGCTCTCAAGCCTGCAGTTCGGCCCAGTCGGCTTCGGAGACGCGCGGCTGCCTGCCGGCGGAGCGCTGGGCGGATGGCTGGCAGCTCTGCTGCGCGCGTACTTAAACCTCTGGGGCGCGACCCTCTTCACGCTTTGCGCACTGCTCGTTGCCCTCGTGTTTTCGACGCCGCTTTCGGCGGCCGTGCTTTTTCGCTGGTCGGGGCTGCTCATCCTCGCCTTGTTCGCCGCTCTGGCCGCACTTACGCGCAAGACCGCCGCGGCGATCCGCGACTCGCGGTTCGTGCAAAAGCGGCTCGCCGAGAAAACGATCAGCGAAGGGCTCGCCGAAAAACTGCGCCAGACCACGCTCGACGGCATCGGCGACACGCGCGCGACGGAGCAGCCCTGGGACGCGGCCGAGCGCAGGAAAGCCCTGAAGGTCATCGAGGGTACGCGGTCCGTTCCGAAGAAAGAAAAGCCCGCGAAGCCCACCGCGCCGTCCGAGCCCGGAAACTACACGCTCCCCTCGCTTGACCTGCTCAATGAGCCCCCCCCCGTCGAACGCCAGCTCGACAAAGCCAAGCTCGCCGAAACATCCGCGCTTCTTGAACAGAAACTCAACACCTTCGGCATCGAGGGCTCGGTCGAAGCCGTGCGCACGGGGCCGGTCATCACGATGTACGAATTCAAGCCGGGTCCCGGCGTGAAAATATCCCAGATCGCGCACCTCGCCGAAGACCTTTCTCTGGCGCTTTCGGCCCCCAGCGTGCGTATCGTGGCGCCCATCCCCGGGAAAAGCGTCGTCGGCATCGAGATCCCCAACGACGAGCGCGAAAGCGTTTATCTGCGCGAGATTCTCGCCAACGAAGAGTTTCAGGACGCGCGGGCCGGCATTCCGATCGCCGTGGGTAAAGACATCGCGGGCCGAGCCTCCATCACGGATCTCGCGACGATGCCGCATCTCATGATCGCGGGCTCCACCGGCACGGGAAAATCCGTCTTCGTGAACTCGCTGATCTGTTCGCTTCTGTACAAGTTCACGCCCCGTGACCTGAGACTCATCATGGTCGATCCCAAGATGCTTGAGTTCAACCTCTACGAGAATATCCCGCATTTGCTTCTTCCGATCGTCGACGATCCCAAAAAGGCTTCGACCGCGCTAAAATGGGCCGTGAACGAGATGGAACGCCGATACAAGATCATGGCGAAATCCGGCGTGCGAAATCTTCTCGGGTTCAACCAGCGCCTCGAGCGCGACGGAGAGGAAAAGATGCGCGGAGCTCTCTGCCCGAAGGATAGCGCCGGGATGCCGCACGCCTCGTCGATCTCGCACCTGCTCGATCACGACGAGAAGGGCGAGCCGCGCGTGGAGCGCCTGCCCTACATCCTCGTCATCATCGACGAGTTCGCCGATCTCATGATGACCACGCGAAACGACGTCGAGGAATCGGTTCTTCGTATCGCGCAGAAGGCGCGCGCCGCCGGCATCCACCTCGTGATCGCCACGCAGCGCCCGTCGGTCGACGTCGTAACGGGTCTCGTGAAAGCGAATCTTCAGAGCCGCATCTCGTTTAAGGTGGCATCGCGCACCGACAGCCGCACCGTTCTCGATTCCAACGGCGCCGAAAAGCTCTTGGGCTCAGGCGACATGCTTTTCATCCCCCCCGGGCAGTCGCAGCTGGTGCGCCTCCACGGGGCCTTCGTGAGCGAGGGCGAGGTCGGAAAAATCTGCGGGCACTGGCGCGAGCAAGGCGTGCCCGTTTTCCGCGAAGAAATCCTGATCGAAGCCGAGGAAGGGACCGACGGCGAAACGCCCGACGGCGCCGGCGACGCGCTCTACGGTCAAGCCGTAACCCATATTCGCGAAGTCGGTACGGCCTCGGCGAGCATGCTTCAACGCCGTTTCAAAGTGGGCTATAACCGCGCGGCACGGATGATCGAGGCGATGGAAGCCCAGGGGCTCGTAGGCCCTCAAGACGGCGCAAAACCGCGCGAAGTGATCTATACTTAAATAATCGAAAATATTGCTATTTTATATTAAGCATAAATACTTTATCTCTTTGCTAGACAGCATCCGAAAACCTGGCATAGATTTATCCTTGAGCTTTCAAACCAAATCCGAGTGGGGGAAATGGCGCGTGAGAAGCAAACTTCGGCTTGCTGTAGCATTTTGTTGCATTGCGGCAGGACTGCTGGCGGTCTCAAAAGCTTTTGCTGGTTTTGATCTTATTCCCGGCACGATCATAAAGGTTTCCGACGGTGATACGGTGCGTATCCAGCCGGATCGTCTCAGGGCCGCGTCGATCTCTATCCGCGTAATCGGAATCGATTCAGCGGAACTCCATCTCCCCGACGGACGCGGCCACTTTGTGAGCCAGGGTTACTGGGGCGAACAAGGCTTTGAACAGATGAAGTACTTCGTGCCGGTCGGCACCCACGTCGTCGTCCAGAGTCACGGTCTCGATAAGTACGGCAGAACGCTTGGCCGTATTATCCGCGGCAGATCAGATATCAACCTCGCGATGGTGCGCTCGGGCTGGGCGTATCCCTACATCATTTGCCAGGGCCCGGAATGCACGCCGGAATTTTTCAAAGTGGAGCGCGTGGCGCTTTACCTGAAGGCCTGCGCGGAAGCGCGAGCCAACGGCCGCGGCGTCTTCAATCCGCAAAAACCGCTCATGGAGCTGCCACTTGAGTTCCGCATGCGCATTCAAGGCCGCAAGCCGGAGAAATTCGTCGGCGACTTCGTAACCAAGGCGCTTTACGCGCCTGAGGAATACAAGAAGGTCGACGTCTGCCGCGCCATCTTTTTCATGAGCGCCGCGGACGCGCGCCGCGCGGGGTATCGTTAGCGCAAGCGACCTAATCGGCTCGCATAATAAATACGAGAATATCCTCGATCACTTTCTGATCGGGCATTTTCTTGGCAGCACCCAATTCCACCGTCACGACCGGGATTTTCTTTTCAACGCCCGCATACTGCCCAAGCGATCCCGGAAATGAGCCCAGTGTCTTCACGGGAAGCGGGCCACCTGCCTTCGGAAACTGGATCGGCCCGTCGTGATCGATCAGCCCGTACGGCGCATGCACGGTCACGATGAGCTCGGGCTTGAATTCCTCGATCCACTTCTCCACAAGCCGCGTTTCGCTCTCGCTGCCGGCTTCCTTGCCCGGATAGCGGCGCGGGTCAGACTTGGTTTTCACCTTCCAGTGCGTCAGCGCTTGCTGCGGCCAGAGCTTCGAGCGGAAATTCCGATTAAGATCCACTCCTGAGGCGTTCACGCGCGTCCGCGGACGCACGTAGTAGCCGTCGGGATTCACCAACGGGGCAAGGAGGTAGTAATTCTCGCGGAGGAACGATTCCTTGCGAGTGCGATCGAGAAAATCCATCCAGCGAAAAAGCATTGAAACCGAGGAAATCTCGTCCCCATGAACCGAGCCCAGCACGAGCACGCGCCGGCCCTTCGAATTTCCCCAGTAAGTGAACGGGATCGGCCGTCCTTGCATCGAGCTTCCGCCGTTTTGCCACGCGCGCGCATGGCAACGCTCAAGATTCACCGAAAGAAGATCGCGGTGAAGGTCGGCGCACCACTTGCCGATTTCAGGAGGATTCGTCGCCCCGGCCGCGGATGTGACGGCGGCGCTAAGCGCGGCGGCCAGAAACGCGACGCGAACCTCGTTCTTGATCATTGCTTGGGAATTTATCATGAAGGAACGCAGCCGCAAAAATCTTATCATCGAGCGCGAAACCTTCGGATTGTTAGACCCGATTTGCTCAGCCGGGACTTTACAGCGCGGGTGCTCCTGGGATAGCTCTCTCGCAATCCGCCCGTAGCTCAGCTGGATAGAGTAGTCGGCTTCGAACCGATTGGTCGGGAGTTCGAATCTCTCCGGGCGGGCCACTTCAAGCCGGGGCAAGCAGAAATGCTTCCCCGGTTTTTTTTATTCCCTCAGTCGACAGCGAGAGCGGTCTTAAGTGATCGCTCGAGACTCGCGAGCTTGGACGGGGAAAGCGACCCGGCGAAATCCGTGAGTCTTGATTTTTCGATACTGATGAGCTCAGCGCAAAAGATTGAAGATGTTTTACGCGCTTTCGGCAATCATTGCCGATCGGCCGGCCGGCCGCGAAAACGCTATACCGACTCAAAGCGAAGTTCAGCTGTTCCGATAAGTAGACTCATGAAGACCCTTGCGCGTTTACGGTTTTATTTCGCGCCACTTGCCGCGCTTCTTCTTTTTTCCGCGTCCGGCGCCCATGCGCGAAAAGAGACGCTTCAATCGGCGCCCACGTGGCGATACGACGCAGGGCCTGACGTCAACACTCCAGAAGGCAAAAGATACGCCGAGATTTTCGCTTCGATTCCGAATTTCAAGGAAATCGGCACGCAGCTCTTTCCGAAAACCGGCGGAAAATTCCGGTACGCGTTCGGCCCCACGTTCTATCGCGGAAGGCTCACGAAAAACTCGGTCAAGGTTCTGGTGATCGGCCAGGACGGCACCCACATCGCCGAAGCCGCCGGCCGCACGTTCACCGGCGGAACCGGCGGGCGACTGCAAAACGTGGTCGATTATCTTGGAATCAACGAAAGCTATCTCTTCATCAACACGTTCGCCTACACGATCAAAGACCAGTACGCCGACTTCGCGCCGGTTCTCGTCGACGACGGGCATGGCGGGCACAAACTCGCGTGGAAGCAGCTTCTTTCGCCCGAAGGATTCCTTCTTTCGCAGGATTTGAAAAGCCCGATCGTCCAGTGGCGAAACACGCTCATCGATCACATCCTTGCAACGAATAAAGACTCTCTTAAGCTCATCATCGCCGTCGGCGGCGCTGCCCGCGACACGCTTGGAACCTATATCAAGAGCCGGGGAGCCGGCGTGCCGACGATCATTGCCGCTGAGAACGCGAAGAAAGTTCAGATGGTCGCGTACGGCAGCGCGCACGCGGGCGGAAACAAATCTTTTTTCTACCCGCTCGACGAGGAAGGAAAAAACGCGCTGCTCGAACCGAACGAAAAACCGAGGTACTTCGACACGAAATTTCAGAATACGCTGATGGAACGCGCCAAGGATCCCAAGCGGCTTGAAAAACTTCTGAAGCCGAACTCCGGACCGTACGGAAACGGGGTCTACGATCTCGCGCAGTTTGGATACGACCTGGAACACGTCGCCACGGACGCGCTCGGAAGGGATATCCGCTTCATCGCGATTCCGCACCCCGGTTCCGCGGGCGGCATCAGCGACGACGAAGCGCGGTTCAAACAAGTCGCGCAGCTCGAAAAGTCGTTTCAGATCAAGCTCGACAAGCTCAAGACATTCAAGGAAGCGGGGTGGAACCTTCCATCGGATGAGGGCGCCAAGAATAAGCTTTTTGCCGGAGAAAAGTTCAAATACGGAAAAAAGCCGATCCCCGTTTCGGATTTCCCGTTCGGAAAATCCAAAATCGTGATCGACCACGACTCGAGCGCCCGCCGTGACGGCGCCAACGTCATCGAAATCGGCGGACGCGACGCGGGCGAGTACGACGATGCGATCCTGGACGAAACCTTGAACGCGAAGCCCATCAAAGACGCCGCCGACTTCGACGGAAACGAAGTTCTCTGGGAACCAAGCCGCGCGCGGCGCGAGGTTTTCGATCAAGGGCCGGGAGAAAAATGGGCCAAGCTCATGACCGAGGGGCTTGACCTGAAAAAAGTCTACGAAGAAAAGCCGGGAAAATCCCTCGATACCGACGGCATCGAGGCGCTTTACGTCAAGAACCACCCCAAACACGGAGCAGTCGGCACGTTTCGCGGCACGTTCGCGGATCCTGGGATTCTCATCCTCGCGGATCCCAGCGACTATGATGATTTCTTCACGGCGCGTGCGCTCACGGGCAAGAACGGCCAGGCGCTGCAGGGTTATCTCAGCGGTCTTGGCGTTGACGACAAGTATCTCGTTCTTAAAACCCTTCCCTTCGACATGACCGGGGCAAGCGACGAAGAATGGAAGCGAACGCTCGACGTCACGAAAGAGTGGAGAAAGAATTTGATCTCCGCCGTTCTCGCGGAATCGCGGCCTCAAAAGATTGTCACGTTCGGTAAATGGGCCGATCTTGAAATCCAGGGCATCGACGTCAAGGCGATTCCGGTGGTTTCGGTTCAGGCCGAGTTCATGGGCGCCCCGCGCGATATCCCACGCTCGCATCTGCCGTTCGGGATGCAGAACTGGGTCGGCACGAGCGGATCGCGAGTCGTGCGCGCCAGCGGAAAATTCTCCGGCATTCAGTACAAGATTATCGTTCCGAAATGGGTGACGAGCGCGCCTGCGCGCGAACTCAGCGGAGAGGAAAAACGATTCCTCATCGGTTCACGTCAAAATCTCACGATCTGGAAATTCAAATCGGATTGCGCGAATTACCTGAAATAACTGCGGCCTGAAGAATCTTAACTGCCGCAAAATCCTCAGTCGGTGGAGGTCGGCTTTTCGTTAAAACAGGGTTTTCCCTTCCACCTGCTTTATGGCTTCGGCGGCGGCGGCTTCAAGACGCTCGTGGTTAAAGCGCCCGCTTGAAAGCCGGTACTCGCCCGGCGCAAAAGTCTGCTCGAATTCCTTCTTTTTCTTTTTCACGTCCACGGCCGCACTGCTTGCCTGTACCTCTTTGAGATTGAAAACATAGCCGACGTGAAGCACGTCTCCATCAAAGCGAAAAGAAAGCTGGGCATAGTCGAGCATCGTGAAATGTTGCGAGTCAGGGGGCATAAGCTTGACGTCGACTCCTCTTTTGCTCGATTTGAAGCTCTTCACCACGAAACGAAACTCGATTTGAAAGGCCTTCAAGAATTCTTCGATGACCGGTTCGGGTTTGATCGTGACTTGAAGATGACCCATTTTTTCAGTTTCGGATTCAGACCCATACAGCAGAAAGAGGCTTTCAGTATTGTCGGTGATCGGGCAGTTGCGATCGGTTTGAAACCTCCAGGAGTGACCCAACTCCGCCTGCGGCGCGATTTCGCCCGCCGGCGCCGAAGACGTCGCGAGAATCTCGTAAAACGCCCCGGAAACCTTCTGATGAACTTTTTTAAGCGTGCCTCGCGCGAGCTTGACCTGAAAGCCGCCGGGAAGCGCTTGAGCGCCGTGGTTCTTGGCGAACAGCGTGCCCGCGATCGCCTCGCCCTGCCGCCACGACTCGCCCTCCACGCGCAAGCTGAACTCAAGCGGCTTCTGAAAGAACGTGCCCTTCATCATTCACCTCACTTTTCTTTTCTGATACACAACGAAGGCGTAGGCCGCTGCGAGCACGACCACGGCGCCGATGAACCAGCGGAGCTTCGCCTTGCAGACGGCGATAAGCATCTCGGGCGACGAAAGAAGCTCAGGATTGTTTCCGATCACCTCGCGACCGAACCACGACAGCACCAGGCACCATAAAAACGCGCCCGCGATGGTCATGATCGAAAATGGCAGCACCGGCATTTCAAAAATTCCCGCGGGAATCGAGATCAGATGCCGTACGACCGGAAGTAGACGCGCGGTGAAAATCCCGGCGTTGCCGTACTTGCGAATCCACGCCTCGGTCATTTCGAGCTTGGCCGCGCTTAGCAGAAAATATTTTCCGTATTTTTTGATGATCGGGGTTCCAACGGCGCGTGAGATCCCATAACTCACGATCGAGCCGAAGTAGCTGCCCGCCGTGCCCGCGAGCACCACTCCCCAGAAATCCATTTTGCCTTGCGAGGCCCAGAACGCCGCGGGCGGCATAACGACTTCCGACGGCACCGGAACGATCGAGCTCTCAAGCGCCATCAGTAGAAACACGCCGAGATATCCCCAGTTTTCGACGAAGAGAAACCAGGCCCTTACGAGCCCATGAAAATACTCGGCCATCTTATTTCCCGCTTTTCAGGTAACGCGACTTCAGAAACTGCAGCGCCGTCACGGCATCCATCGGCGCCCATCCCAGCTCGCGCGCGAGTTTGTCGATGACAAGACCGCCCTTGAGCGGCCGTCGCGCCTTCTGGCCGAGATCGGCGGTTCGCGCCGGTTCGATCAGCGCGGCATCGCGGTTGAAAACGCTGGCGATGGCGCGGGCGAATTCGGTGCGCGCGAGCTGCGAGCCTCCGGCGACGTTGTAAATCCCGCTTGCTCCGCGCTCGAGCAGATCCACCGTCGCGCGCGCGACGTCACCGGCCCACACGGGATTCGCGAACTGGTCGGGGGAAATCCGCGTTTTCTTCCCCTCCCCCAAAAGTTCAAGCATCTGCATGAGAAAATTCTTTGAGCCGGGAAGATAATCGAAGACGCCAGTGGTGCGAACAATCAGCGCATCGGGCGCGTTCGTTTCGAGCCACGCCTCGACGGCGGCCTTCGCGCGGCCGTAATGCGAAATCGCGCTGCGCTTGGCACTCTCTTTATAGGGACCGGCCTCGCCGTCGAAAACGTAATCGGTGCTGTAAAACACGAGCCTCGCGCCGAAGGTCCGCCGGGCCCAATCGAGCACGGCGATCGTATTCGCTTCGTTCACGCGCTTGCAACGCGCGGGATCGGTCTCGCAACCATCCACGTTGGTGAATGCGGCAGCCAGCACGAGTGCGGTCGAAACGCCGGGTTTCAAAAGTCCGGCAATTGACCCAAGTGCCGCCTCAAGCGCGTGGGACTTTGATTCCAGATCGAGCGCCCTCCAATGGACCACCGCATTTTTGGATCGCGACCACGACTTGGCCTGTTCCAACACAGTGAAAGAAAGGGGACCCGCCGGAAAGCCGTCTTGCGTTTCACGCGAAGTTGCAATGATCTTGGCATCGCGCATCAGACAGGCTGAGCCGCGCGCCGACTCGATGACACGACTGCCGATCTGGCCCGTGCCGCCGACGACGATCAGCTGTTCAAATTTATGCTCGGAGTTTTCCATGTTCGACGTGCCCCTTCGCCGGCGTTGCGCCCGGCGCGGACCTCAGGATCAGATCATGAAACCGAAGCCGCTTCATCCACAAAATGAGCATCACCTCGCCAAGCGACCGGCGTTGCACGCGGAACTGACGCCATCTTTTTCGCGTCATCCTGGGAGCGCCGGCCATCGCCGCGAGAATTCCTTTAAGCGTCACGGCAACAAGCCTGAAAAGCCCGAGTTCCGCTCCGAAAACCGCGCCCTGCCCTCTTCTTGAGAATACCGCCACCGCCTGCAAGGCGAACCGATACACAGTCAGAAAAGGACTGAGTACCAGCAGCGGCGCCGGAAAATTCTTGAGCGCGACCCAGTAATGATTGCGCTCGACCGCGAAGAGCTTGCCGAGATTTTTCATTCCGATCGTCGAGGAGCGCTGATGATAGACGATGCTCTCGGGAACGAAGCGGCAATCCCAGCCCGCAAGCCAGCCGCGCAGGCCGAGGTCGGTGTCCTCGCAGTAAAACCCGAAATCCTCGTCGAGAAAGCCGACATCGCGAAGCATCTCGACCCGGTAAAGCGCGGCGACACCGTTGGGCGCGAGCACGTCGGGAAGGCGGTCGTATTGTCCGCGATCGATCTCGTTTTGCCCGCGCGCGGTGCTCATTCCGTCGAGGCAAATTGCAAGCCCCGTGCCGTCGAGCACGTCCCGCGCGTCCATCGCGCGCACCTTGGGCGCGAGCATCCCGATTTTTCCCGGAGCGGCTTCGCGGCGATCCTGAAGAAGCGGCAGCAGGCGCTCGAAAAACCGCGGATCGAGTTCGGTATCGTTGCTCAACGTCATTACCCAGCCCGGAGAAGTCGCGTCGTCCATCACGCGCGAAAGCCCCGCGTTGAAGCCACCGGCGTAACCCGCGTTTTTTTCGATGCGCAGAACTCCAAGCCTGTCTTCGAAGCGCGGGCCAAAGACCGCGCGCACCGAAACTTCGTCGAAGACGCGGCTTCCGTTGTCGATGTAGAGAATTCGTTGCGGCAGTACGGTTTGCCGTTGAAGCGAATGCACGCAGCGGCGGACGAATTCATCGCCATTGTAATTCAGGAGCGCGACGGCAAGCGGGGCCGCTTGGCTGCTTGGTACCTGGTCGAGAGCGTCGTCCATGTCTTGCAATTAAACCACAGATGACTTATATCGAAAGCTCGATTTTCTTTGGATTGGAGTGTAGCTCAGCGGGAGAGCATCCCCTTCACACGGGGAGGGTCGTAGGTTCAATCCCTATCACTCCAACCATTTCTTTCGAAAATCGCCTCCAGCTTCATCATCCTCCTCGTTGCTCCCGCAGCGTGCACTTACGCACGCTTTGGTCGCAAACTCGTCGGCTTCTTCGCTGGAGGCGATTTTGGAAAGAAATGGACGGGAAGGCGATAGGGATTGAAGCGAGGGACCGGCGGTGCGGGGCGCGCGATAATTTGAGCGCGCCGTGCACCGCAAAAAAGACACGAAGTCTTTTTTAGGTCACGAAGGCGAGGCCACGCAGGGAGGAGCGTGACGCGACGACCGTAGTGGCCAATCCCTATCCACCATTTGCTAAATTGCCGGACGCAACGCTTCCCGCCCACTTCAAGAGGATGTCGGCTCGTGTGCAAATGTCAACTTGTTCGAAATTCACCGTAGATCAAACGTTGCATTGCTCAAACCCAACAAAATTGACATTCGCACATAGGGCACTGTGCCCTGTCAGTAACCGCTCCTGCGTTCAAGCGCTGACGCGGCGAAACCCGGCGGTGTGGCCGAATACAAAACCGCCATCGCGGGAGTTGAAATCGGCCCTGCCAAAAGGCTTGATCCGATCCGGCGCGGGCCGCAAGCGCCGGAAGTCTGAAAACACTTCCGATGTTGTTGGAAAAAAACGCCGCCGGGTCAACATCTGTCAAACTCCTTTACACCCTGGCGGCCTCAGTCCGTCTATAACGGCTTACCTCATATGTGCTTTCTGGCATGAAACTCGCTTTATAGTTTGCTGAACCAATGCATTTTTTGCGGCTGTGGCTGTCAGAAAGTTTGCGCGGAAACACGAACGGATCGCAAGCGCGAGACGCTCGGAAGACTTTGGTTAAAAAGAAGGTGTTATGAAACAGATTTTCTTGGGGCTCATTGCCTTGGTTTCGCTTTTTGGGTTTGCCGCGAATTCTCAAGCAACTGAGCTTGTGGTCGGAACTGGATTCGATTTCCCTGGCGCATTGACCAATGCCACAGAACTTTGTCAGAGCAAGAAAATGGCGGTGAGTCGAGTAATTAAAATGGCCCACGCTAGCAATTATTATCGGGCTCAAGTGATTTGTGCCGAAAATAGTGAGATCAAGAAGCTCGTCGTCGGCCTTGCCTACCAATATAGAAGTGTTGGCGGAATCAGCTTGGACGATCTTGCTGGCGCAGTCCAAAACATTAAGGATCAATGCACGAAATGGGCGCGGGAATCGGGTGTGACGCTCAAGGACACGACCGTTGAAACCTATGATACCAACGGCAGTTCTTTGTGGGTAGCTGGAGGTTGCAAATAACCCTAGCTTTCGATGAATCCAGCACACGGAATAGCCGGGAGTTCTCGAACGGAATCGAAATGTGTTGCAGGTAAAAATTCGACCGAAATCGTCCGAAAAACGGTTTCGGTCATTAAAGCGAATGAATGTCGCGCGAAAGAAACGCGGCAAACATTGCGATCTGTTGCAAAACCCATAAAAATTTAAAATCAACTCCAGTAGGTCAGTCAGGCTGCGAGATTTCCGATTTTTTCTGAAAAAAATTGCTCCACAATCATCTCGATCAAATGCGTGATGAAGTCCAAATAGTTGCCGCCCACCGCTCCGATCAGCCTTTTTCGGGCACGGATGAGCGCCTGATAAACATGGAAGTCGCTTACGTTGATATCGCGATAGCGTCTGCCGATACCTCTTGTTTTCGATTTGCATGAAGTATTGAACTGACAAGTTTTACAGACATCCGCGGGGGTTCGATATTTTTTTGAACCATGCCAGCCGACATTTTGTGGATACAACTCGATTCCAGCTTGGCAAATGAATCGGTCTTTTTCCTGATCGTAGGTGAATCCCTCCAATCCTTCTCCGACGTCGCGTCGGAATCTGGGAATGTAAACATAATCGCCTGCATCCATCAGCGGCTTGAGGTTTTCGCCATATCCATAGCCACGGTCAGCGATCACTTCTTTGGCTTCAATATCCAAGTGCTCCCTCGTGGTCTTCAGTCTTTCTAGAAATATCGTGCCTTCCATCACAGCACCATCGGTAACGTGCGTATCCAAGATTACGCGGCTATCAGCATCGACGATGCGATGGTCTTTGTATCTTAGGATCATCCGATTCCCCATTTTCCCGGCAAGCTTGGCATCTGGATCCGTCGCGCTCACATTGGTCTTGTTGGAAATTTTTTCTCCGAGGATCCATTTTGATTTTCGGTGATGGCTGTCGGAATTTGCCTGCTGGTCTTCTTCGCCGATTTTTACCAGCGAATACAGCGAGGCATTTGCTTCAAACATCGAGGCGTCGGCCATCACACGCTTTCCCGTGACAAGTCCATACCGCCTGCATTGATCGATGATCTTCTCGAAAAGCGTCTTGAAAGTTTCCTCTCCCAGTCTGTCGCGAATCCGTGTCAGGCTTGAGTGATCCGGAACCTCATCCTCAAGCGCGAGATGACAGAACCACCGGTACGCAAGATTGCAGTGG
>JACPKS010000011.1 GCA_016186905.1 Deltaproteobacteria bacterium | reverse complement strand
GTGGTGTGGCGCGCTGTAAAAAGTAGCCACCCTTTTACGGCGCACCACACCACGAAAAGTAGGTCGGCACCTTTTTAACGGTATTTCTTCGCGTAGCCGGGCTTCGTAACCTGCTTGGCGCGCGCGATGACGAGGCTGTCGCTCTCGGCGACCGATTCGCTGACCGTGCTTCCGGAAGCGATGTATGTGCCGTCGGCGATCTCGATGGGCGCGATGACCTGCGAGTCGCTTCCGATGAAGACGCGGTTTCCGATTTTCGTGCGGTGCTTGCGGCGCCCGTCGCGGGTGACGCCGTCGTAGTTGCATGTCACGAAGCCACAGCCCACGTTCACGCGCTCTCCGATCTCGGCGTCGCCGACGTAGCTCAGATGCGCGACACTCGTGTGCGCTCCGATCGACGACTCCTTGATCTCGGCGAAATTCCCGATCTTCACGTGATCCGCCAGGCGCGTTCCCGGCCGCAGGTGCGCCATCGGCCCGATCGCGCAGTCCGCGCCGATGACGGATTTCTCCGCGCAGGTTCCGTTGCGAATCAGCGTGCGGTTGCCGATCTTCACGTCGACAAGCCGGCAGAACGAGCCGATCTTCACTCCGTCGCCGATGACCGACTCACCCGCGATCTCCACATTCGGCGCGACGGCGACTCCCTTTCCGAAACGAACCGACGGCCCGAGGCGAATCGTCTCGGGATCGTGCAGAAAAACCCCCTCGCGCATCCACTTCGCGGCGGTCCGGGCGTAAAGAATCTTCTGCGCCTCGGCCAGTTCCATCATATCGTTCGCGCCTCGAAGAATGCCCGCATCCGCAAATTCGTGCGCGAGGATTTTTTTCTTCTTTTTGCGCGCGAACGCGAAGACGTCAGGGAGATAAAACTCTCCCGAAGCATTGCGGTTTGAAAGTCCGCCAAGCGCCTCGAGTAAAGTCGCTCTCTCAAGAAGGTAGACGCCGCCGTTGATCTCGCGGATTTTCTTCTGCGCGGCGGTAGCGTCTTCGTGCTCGACGACGCCCTGAAACCCCCCCCCTTTTCGGATCACGCGGCCGTACGAACCCGGATTGGCAATCTCGGTCGAAGCGAGCGAGGCCGCGGACTTCGCGCCGAGATGCGCGCGCACGAAGTCCGCGAGAGCTTCGCGGGTGAAAAGCGGAAGATCGCCGTTCAAAACCGCGAGCGTGCCGGACTCGCTGCTTTTTCCCCCGGAATTAGCGATCGCGCATTTCACGGCGTGGCCCGTTCCGAGCTGTTCTTCCTGCACCGAGAAGACGACGGGAACGCGAACCTTGCCCGCTTCCTGCAACGCCCGCACGCGGTCCATCACGAGATTCCGGCCATGGCCGACGACGATGTTGATCCCGCGGATCTCGCACGGAAAATCGACGTTGACCGCGGCATCCGAAATTTCGCGCAGCAAAAGCCCCAACATCGGCTCTCCGCAGACTTCATGAAGAACCTTCGGCAGGCTCGATTTCATGCGCGTGCCGAGGCCGGCGGCGAGAATCACGATCTCGAGGGCGTTCTTCATGACTAGCAGTTTATCGCAGGTTTTCTTCAGGGCGCGAAGCTTATTTTGCCTTCAGACGAAGAAGCGAGCGCTCAGGCGTATTTCTTGCGTCGCTTCTCGCGGATCTCCGCTCCTTCAAGACTCAACCGCGTCCAGGGAACGGTGTTGAGACGCTCCTCTTCGATGGGCTCACCGGTTTCCTCGCAGACACCGTAATGATTCTCCTCGATGCGCAGGAGAGCCTCGTCGATCTGAGCGAGGAGCTCGCGCTCGCGGTCACGGAGCGTGAAGGCCAGGTTTTGGCTCATTTCGGTCGCGGCAAGATCGGTTTCGTCAAGGAGGTCGTCGGCGTCGACCTTGATGTCGTCAAGATCCTTCCGGCTGCTGTTGAGTATCCGCTGCTTCTCCTCGAGAAGCAGCTTCTTGTACTTGTTGAGTTTCTTGGCGTCCATGTGCGATTACCCTCCCATCCATAGGAATCTCACTGCACTGACTTTTATCAGTGTAACAGCGACTCCCATGGCGACAAACTTTTTTAATCGGCTCTCGTGCTTCACGTTTGCCGGATTGCTCGCGTATCGGGATTTCCCGCGCTCGAGATGAGGCCGCCCGCGGAAGCATGTGGGAAAAAAATACCCAAAGGCAGAAAGGAGGCGCCAAAAAGCGCGATTGTGAGAGCGGTTTTACGGTTATCCGCTTCGATTCTAAAGCTTTCTCTCCCCCTCACCGATTGGACTCACAAGAGCACTCGCTAGGAAAGGCCATGCCAAAAAGGGACTCAGGGACGATACCGCGACTCGAGAGGAGACCAGCGAATGGTGACTAACTACGACGGTGAACAGATCGAAATCCCTGCCAGCCTTCCAATGCTTCCGGTAAGGGACATCGTCGTATTTCCTTATATGATCATCCCGTTGTTCGTCGGACGCGATTCATCGATCAAGGCCGTCGAGGAAAGCCTCGCGCGCAACGACCGGCTCATCCTTCTCGCCAGCCAGAAGGACATTTCCGACGAGCACCCGAACCCGGACGGGATCTACCAGATCGGCACGATCGCGATGATCATGCGGATGCGCAAGCTCCCCGACGGCCGGATCAAGATTCTCACGCAGGGTCTCTGCAAGGCTCACATCGACGAGTACGTGCAGACCAACCCTTTCTTCGAGGCGAAGGTCGCGCGCATCGACGACAGGCCGCCGGAGACGAGCTCCGAGACGGAAGCGCTCATGCGCACCGTGCGCGAACAGCTCGAGAAGGTCATCAGCCTCGGAAAGACGCTGTCGCCTGATATCCTGATGGTTCTCGACGACATCACCGACCCGGGCCGCTTGGCCGATCTCGTGGCGTCGAACCTGGGCTTGAAGGTCGCCGAGGCGCAGGGGATTCTCGAGACGACGAACGCCGGCGAGCGCCTGAAGAAAATCAACGAGATCCTGCAGAAGGAGCTCGAAATCCTGGCGCTGCAGGCGAAGATCCGCTCGCAGGCCAAGGATGAAATGACGAAGTCGCAGAAAGAATACTTCCTGCGCGAGCAGATTCGCGCCATCAAGAGCGAGCTCGGCGACGCCGACAGCAAGGGCGAGGAGATGCAGGAGCTGCGCGACAAGGTCGCGTCGGCGAAGATGCCGCCGGAGGCCGAGCAGGAGGCTTTGAAACAGCTCGCACGGCTGGAGCGGATGCACCCGGACGCCTCGGAAGCGTCGATGTTGCGCACTTATATTGACTGGCTCATCGACATGCCGTGGTCGAAGTCGACGAAGGACACGCTCGACATCGTAAAGGCGAAACAGATCCTCGACGAGGACCACTACAACATGACCAAGGTGAAAGAGCGCGTGCTCGAGTACCTCGCGGTTCGCAAGCTGAAGGAAAAAATGAAAGGACCCATCCTCTGCTTCGCGGGTCCTCCGGGCGTCGGCAAGACTTCGCTTGGAAAGTCGATCGCCCGAGCGCTCGGGCGCGAGTTCGTGCGCATCAGCCTGGGCGGCGTGAAAGACGAGTCGGAAATCCGCGGGCATCGCCGCACTTACGTCGGCGCGCTCCCCGGACGCATCGTGCAGGGCTTGAAGCAGGTCGGCACGAACAATCCGGTCTTCGTGCTCGACGAGATCGACAAACTCGGAAGCGACTTCCGCGGCGACCCGTCGGCGGCGCTTCTTGAAGTGCTCGACCCGGAACAGAACTACTCGTTCCGCGATCACTACATCAACGTCGCCTTCGACCTTTCGAACGTGATGTTCCTCGCGACGGCCAACATGCTCGACACGATTCCGGGGCCGCTGCGCGACCGCATGGAGATCATCCAGCTCCCCGGCTATACCGAGGAAGAAAAGGTGCGAATCGCGCAGCAGTACCTCATCAAAAAGCAGATCTTCGAAAACGGCATCTCCGACAAACACGTCGCGTTCCGCGAAGAAGGAATCAAGTCGATCATCGAGGGCTACACGCGCGAAGCGGGCTTAAGAAACCTCGAGCGCACGATCGCCACGATCTGCCGCAAAACGGCCAAACGCGTCGCCGAAGGCAACGAAGAGAAGGTGACCGTCACCCCCGAAGTCGTCTCGAAATTTCTCGGGCCGGCGACCTACGTGCGCGAGGACGAACAGGATAAAGACGAGATCGGCATCGCCACCGGGCTCGCGTGGACGCAAGTCGGCGGCGAAATCCTCTACATCGAAACGACCGCGATGAAGGGCAAGGGCGGTATTACGCTCACCGGCCAGATGGGCGAAGTGATGAAGGAGTCGGCGCAGGCCGCGATGGGATTCATCCGCTCGAAGGCGCCGGAGTTCGGCATCGACGAGGACATGTTCGCGAAGACTGACCTGCACGTGCACATCCCCGCCGGCGCGATCCCGAAAGACGGGCCCTCGGCGGGAATCACGATGGCAACGGCGATCGTGAGCCGGCTCTCGAAGGTGCCCGTTCGTCGCGACATCGCGATGACCGGAGAGATCACTCTGACCGGCAAGGTGCTTCCGATCGGCGGCTTGAAAGACAAGGCGCTCGCGGCCATGCGGCACGGGATCAAGACCATCATCATTCCCGACAAGAACAAGAAGGATCTCGAGGACATTCCGGAAGAATACCGCGCGAAGCTCACCTTCATCCCGGTGAAGACCTTCGACGAGGTTCTCGCCTGCGCGCTGACCTCGTCGGATTTCGTGAAGCGCGGGCCGAGGAAGAAGGTCACGCCCGTGAAATTTCGCAAGGGTGGCGGCAGTCTCGACAAGGCTGCGTAAGGAGGCGGCTTCCTTCTGAACGCGATGACCTGGGAATGGAGCGGTTCTAAAGCCCTCGCCGTTGCGGCCCTGCTCTTTATCTCGGCCTTCGCCGCGTCGAGCGAAACCTCTCTCTTCTCGCTCAATCGCTTTCAGCTCCGCCGCCTTCGCGACCGCTACCGCGCGGCTTACGCTCGCATCAGTTCGCTACTCGCGCATCCCGGACGTCTACTCGTCCTGATCCTAGTCATCAACGAGATCGTCAACATCGCGATCTCGAGCCTAATCACTGAGATGGTACACGCGAACCGGGGGCTGCTCACGGCCCTGCTTCCCTGGCCCTCTGGAGAGGTGACCTCCAACGAGGAGTGGTTGATCACGTCAGTCATCTCTATCGCGATCAGCCTTCCCCTCGTGCTTCTCTTCGGCGACATCACTCCGAAAGTCACTGCCACGAAGATCAACAAACTCGTGGCGATGACCAACTCCAAGATTCTCGTTCCACTGAGCATCCTTCTGCGCCCTCTTCTCGTCTTCGTCGATTCCACCATCAACTTTTCTCTGCGCGGAATCAAAGCAAAAGGCCGCGATCCGCTGAGCAAAACTCTCTCCACGCTTTCGGAGGAGGACTTCGTCGTGCTCATGGAAGAAGGTCACCGCGAAGGAACAGTCAATCAAGACGAGCGCGAACTCATCACCAACGTGCTCGAGTTTGACGATAGCACCGTGGCCGAGGTGATGACTCCGGTCGCGGAAGCGTTCTGCCTGCCCGACGACGCGAAACTTTGGAACGTGTTGCCCGATATCCGCGCCCAGAAATACTCGCGCGTCGCCGTCTATCACAAGTCGCGCCGAAACATCGTCGGCATTCTCTACGTCAAAAGCCTGCTCAAGCTTCAGAATAACGCGCAGCTCAGGGAAATGCCCGTCAAAGAACTGATGGCGCCGGCTTTGTACGTCAAGCCCGAGATGCACCTCTCGGCGCTCTTCAAGAAACTTAAAACCGCAAAGACTCACATCGCGGTATGCACCGACCGCCACGGCGAAGCGTTAGGCCTTGCCACGATGGAAGACGTCCTGGAAAGCATCTTCGGCGACATTGAGGATGAAAGGGACGTACGGTGAGTCTTGCCACCCTGATCACCCTCGAAGTCTTCGCGTTGCTCGCTCAAGGTTTTTTCTCCGGCTCGGAGATGGCACTGATCTCCGTCGACAGGCTCGCGCTTCGGAAAGCCGCGAATCTCGGCAATCGTGGCGCAAAACTCGCGTTCGAACTTCTCGCGCACCCGGAGCGCGTTCTTACCACGGCACTGGTTGGAACGAATCTCTGCGTTGCGTTTCAGGCGACGATGATCACGCTCTATATCTTCACGCAGCTAGGTCCGGAATACGACATATATACAGTCCTGATCCTGTCCCCGCTCACCGTGCTATTCGGGGAACTCATTCCGAAAACGATTTACCAACGTTACGCCGAACATCTGGCGCCGATCGTCGCAAGACCCATCCGCTTGGCCAACCTGCTGCTCGCTCCGGCCACGTGG
Organism: Deltaproteobacteria bacterium; assembly: GCA_016186905.1. GTDB lineage: Bacteria > Bdellovibrionota > UBA1018 > UBA1018 > UBA923 > JACPKS01. The sequence continues at coordinate 4,029 of JACPKS010000011.1, read as the reverse complement.
GTCATCGGAAAATACGCAGCCTGGCTCTCGCGCCTGCTGCAGCCGCTTCAGGAAGCCGTCGGCGTGCATCACCGCACCAGCCATCGAGACGAGCTGAGTTACCTCCTGCACTACGGACGCCGCGAAACGGCGCTCAAGCGTTCTGAACGGCGGATGATCCGCCGGATTTTCGATTTTTCGAAAGCGGAAGCCAAGCGCGCGCTCATCCCGCTCGTCCATCTCGACATGATCGAGGATACGCTCACGCAAGCCGAAGCGCTTGATGCGTTCCTGAAATACGGCCACTCCCGCCTGCCCGTCTACCACGAGCGCGTCGACAACATCGTGGGCGTCGTGCACGTCTTCGACGTGTTCTCGGAACAAGACCCCGCGAAGCCCGTCACGAAACTCATGCAACCGGCGTTTTTCGCGCCGGTGTCGCAACAGCTCGACGATCTTCTGTATACGATGAAAAAGCGCGGCATCCAGATGGCGATCGTCGTGGACGAGTACGGCGGCGCCGTCGGCGCGCTCACACTTGAAGACATCCTGGAAGAGATCGTCGGTGAGATCAAAGACGAGTACGATCGCGACTCGACCGATTATCGGCAGCTCGGAGAAGGCGAATATCTCATTCACGCGCGTATGGAGATCAGCGCGATCAACGAGCAGCTGAAACTCGACCTCCCGCGCGGCGATTACGAAACGCTCGCGGGCTTTCTTCTGCAGCAGTTCAATCGCATTCCCGAGGAAGGCGACGAGCTCTATTACAAGAACCTCAAGTTCGTGATCCGCAGGGCCACGAACAAGGCCATCGAACAGGTTTACGTCGCCGCGACCAAGCCCGAAGAAGCCTGAGGGAGCGGACTACTTCATCTCTTCGGGATATTTCGAGTCGTAAGGTTTCAATACGATTCGTCCTTCGCTCTGCAGCGCGCGCGCTTTTTCGATGATGCGGAAGCGCGCCGACATCTGCTGCGCGACGGTGACCTGCGAAAGCATCGACTCTTCCTCGCGCAGACCCATGAGCTGCGGATGCGAGAGATTTTTCTTGAACTTTTTCGCCAAATCTTCGGGTGCGTGGTAGAGAGCGATCGCAATGGTTTTAGGCTCTTTCGCGAGGGTAAAAACGATCTCGCACATCACGAGGTCGTCGATGTTCGCGAAATCCTCGAACTTGAACATGCATCTCCGAACGTCTTCGATGAAGCTGAAATCCTCGGCTCTGAGCGACTCCAGAAGCTTGTCCCGCTTCGAAGGCGGCGTTGTTTCCATCTCGTTGACGAGCCTGCGAAACCCGCCCGGCTTTTTGTGCCTATCCAGCAGCCCCATATTGTCCTCCTACTGTGGATTTCAACGTTACCCCTTGTTAGAATTTTTGTGAAGGGCCTGGGAGTACGAATGTCCCGCCTCAATGCAAGAGCCATAATATGGCTTTTGCCAGGGCGCGTAGAGGAGAAAGGCGTGCCGGCACCAAAAACCGCTCTCGTAGTCGACGACGTCGCCTTCGCGCGCAAGGTGATCAAAGACATCCTGATCGACGCGAAGTACACCGTCGTGGGCGAAGCCGCCAACGGCGCCGAAGCCATCGCGCTCTACAAGCAACTCAAGCCCGATTTCATCACGATGGACGTCGTGATGCCCGTCAAGAGCGGCATCGAAGCCGCGCGCAAGATCATCGAAGACGACAAGAACGCCAAAATCATCATCGTCTCGGCGATCGTGCACGAACAAGTGCTCATGGAGGCGATCAACGCCGGCGCGCGCGACTACATCGTAAAGCCGTTTTCGGCCGAGGATCTGCTTAAGGCCATCGACAAAGCCCTGCAGGGAATGGAAGAAGGCGAAGGCATGGGCGCGCGAGGAGCGGCGTATGGAGCGGGCTGAGCTATTTCCCGAGAAATTCGCGTTTTTCGGCTACGGGAACGTCGAGCGCATCCGCGAGCCGAAGGCGAGCCAAAAAGCAGAGCCCAAGAACAAGCCGGCGCGGCCGGGCCGGAAAGCGGAGCCCCTGCTGCGAAACATCGCGGCGACCGTGCTGCTGCAGCTCTCCGGCGACGAGCGCGGCGTCTGCGCCGTGATCTTCGAAAGCCTGCCGTTCATTCCCGCGGTATCGTCTTCGCGGCAGTCGCTCGACGAGCGCGCCTCGATGGCCGTCGAAATCGCCAACATTCTCGTTTCGAAATTCGCGAACCTCGTCTCGGATCGCACCGACGGACTCGTAGCCGTTTCGCCGCCCGAGCTCGTCGCGCTCGAGGACGCGCGGCACCGCAATTTGCTCATGACGGTACGAAACATCGTGGCGGGAAAATCGGCTGAAATCGAAAAAACGGGCAAACTAGCGCGGCACAAGCGGCCAGAACCACTGGTGCGGCGTTACGAATACAAAAACGGCGAGTGCGCCGCGCGGCTGTGCTTCGTCTACCTGCGCGCAGCCGAAGGCCGCTGCTGACTGCCCGCGGCTTAAGAAGGAGATCTCGTCATGCTGAAAATCGTTTTTTTCGGGATTAAGCTTGCGGTAATCGCGGCCGTGGGGCTGATGGCTGGGCAGGTCCGTTATAAAGGCAAGCGCGGGTGCGACCATTTCGGGGACGTCATACAGGCCCGCGCGGTGCAGCAGCCTCTGAAATGGATTTCGGGACACTTCGATTTTCGCGAGCCGGGATCAAGGCTCGCTGGCCGCGCCCTTGAGGGCGCGGACGAGCGCGAAATTCCGGAGTCCGAAAAAGCACGGCTTAGCGGCCTCCTCAAAAACCGGCGTTAGATTGGCTTAGCGAACCGTCTGAGCGTCGATCTTCCGCTTGAGCTTGTCATTGCTATGCGCGCTTCGCAATCCTGCTTGCCCAGCGTGGCGTTCTTGGTGCCTTCGCCAAGCAAGGGAGCGCCCATCACGGCCGGAGCCAGGGCGAAAACGCTGACCATCACGAAAAGGATTCTCTTCTTCATATTACTCTCTCCTGTTTCACTACGCATCCTGCTGCGTGATGCCACTAATGTGGCACCACACGCCTCGGCTCCTGCCTCGGCGTATGCTCTACATGCCGGACATACGGACTCATCGTCTGGCATTTCTCTCCTAGAAGAGATTGCAACGGCGGTGCCATCACACGCGCCGAAGGCGCGAAAGCGGATGCCTGAAATTGCAGCGAATTTAAGACTGGCGGCGGCACTGAGAGTTCAGTGCATGTTTAGATTTAGACAGTCATGTCTAAATTATAAACACTTCACGTCCGTTTTATCGCCCTTATAGGTTCTGGGTTTTTAAGTGTAATTTTAAGTCGCTGTCTAATATTTATGCATAATGATTTCGCGGGGTTTGGCGGGGCACCGTCATCTCGCTTCAGCCCCATGGCGGGTCCTTGCCAACAACGGCTTTGATCCAGGACATGGGCGCGAATGCGCGTGCAAAAAAACGCAATCATCCGATGGGATGTAGTTTTTTCAAATGGCATGTGCTTTCTACACGGTTTTCTTGGGCGCAACGAAGCGCATCGTTTGCGCGAAAAATTTATTTCAGGCGATCATTTTGAAAACCACCGGCATTCGTACTGTGTGGGCTTCCGCTAAACAATTCCGCGCTCGATATGAAAAACCGGCGGGCTTGCGACGATCTTTGAATCACGGGCGAATACGCGCGACACCGAAAAACCGCATGGCACTGAACTTGCTCTTCCTCTTGATGGGTCGTTTTGGCGGGGAGAGTGCCATGCAAATCCAAGAAACAGAAAATACCGCGTCCATGTCTCGCGAGTCGCTTTCGGATCGAATTCATCAAAGAGCCTACGAGGCAGCGAGCCGGCACCGGAAAATAGGAGCGGAACTCATCGAGATTTTGCAACAGGTGGAGCAGCACCGGGTTTTTCTTGCGCGTGGATACGCGAGTCTTTTTCTCTACGTCGTCAAAGAGCTCGGCCTCTCGGAAAGCATCGCCTACAATCTCATTTCGGTCGCGAGAAAGGCGCGTGAAATTCCAGAGCTGAAAACTGAAATCGACAGAGGCGCGATCACGCTGAGCAACGCGAGAAAGATCGTCCCGGTTTTGAATCGCGA
>JACPKS010000070.1 GCA_016186905.1 Deltaproteobacteria bacterium | reverse complement strand
ATCGACTCAAAGGACGCATCCAGGCAACAGATATGAAGGAGGTTGACGAGAAGGGGCTCTCGCACTAACAACATATCGCCAAGCCGCAGTGTCGTCGTTCAAGTGGGACGGTACTGTCGTCGGTTCGGTGGGACGCGACAAGTGCCTGGAATTCCGCGGTTCAGCGCCGGTTAAGGCTGTGCGAGGGACTTCAAAGTTTCAAATTCTGGAATTTTCGCGGTTATTCAGCCGCGATGCCGGCCTGGCGCAGAACCCGTTTTACAGCGCGATAGACATGATCGAATTCGGGAAGGGTGCTCATCTGCATCGAAAGCCGCGACTCCCAGGCCTTTCGGAGCCTGGGTTCCTTTTTGTCGTACTCGCCTCGAACCTCATCGAGCGATTTGTTGCGAAAGGCGAGTTTTGCCCGAATCGCGTCTGCGATCTGCGCAGGCTCGACACTCTTGGATGACACCGTAAGATGCCAAAGGTCGTAGAGGTCGCGCGGCTCGGATCGTGCGCGGTCGAGCAGGGCAGCGGTTTTTTCGGCGGCGATCTCGCCCAGCGAATACGCAAGGACCTTCGCGCCATCCGGCAGATCGTTGTATTCGGCATAGCTCTTGAGAACGACGCGCTCTTCCGGTGGATGGGCAAGGTGCTCCTTGATCGTGATATCCACCTTGATTTCCTTGCCCGCCGCCGTGGCGGGCAGCGGGCCTTCATATCCGAGATAGAACGTATGGCAGTTTTGATGTGGCTGCGAATCTTCCCGGACAAAGCGGAACGCGATGCCGGAAGCCGTTTTCACTTCCGTGTATATGGTTTCAAGTTCTTTCTTGATCGCTTCCAGCGTGGTCGTTTCCAGCAGGGTGAAATCCATGTCTTCGGAAAAACGGTAATCCTCGAAGTGGCAGCGTTTGAGCGCGGTGCCGCCCTTGAACGCGAGTTTGGTTTTAAGAGGGGAGCGTGAAAGCCCGACGAGGAACCAGGCGACACAATAGTCTCGTTCGAGCACGGCTTCCGGAATGCGCCGCCCGCCGGATTGCTTGTGCAACCGATTGGACAGCTTCGAAATTTGGCTTTGAGCAATCACCGGGTCATGTCCTCACGATGTCGCGAAGTTCCTCTTCAGTCACGTTCAGGCGAAGACGCCATCTCGCGATGAATTTGCCTTCGGAGGGCAGCTCCGGGTCAAGCAGGTGGTAGGTGGCGGTGAGCTTCGAGCGGAGGCGCTCGATCTCTGGCTGAGATTTGAATTCGTAAAGCTCCATAAGAAAACCGATCCGGCGAAGGACGGCTCCGATTTTCAGCCGTGAGGCGTAATCAACGAGCTTTCCCGGGTCGATCACGCTCCGCTTGATCCAGAGCGCCTTGGCGACTTCGGTCAAGCCGCCGCAGTAGTTCGGCTGTTTTAGCCCGTCGAGAATCGTCCGTTCAAGGTCACTCACCCGGACCTTTTCGTTCTTGTCGGCCCACACGTCCGTTATCCCGAAGAGGTCGGCGGGTTTACAGCGCACGAATCGAAACTCCGTTCCCAGGATGGTTTTGGGCCGGATCATTCGTGGAGTCGTCGCATATACGACGAGCTGCGGCTGCGTGACTATCTGGTGAAGGTCCAGTGCCGATCCGTGCGAGAGATAGTAGTCATCGGTTTTTCTTGTTTGTGCCGTTTTGGATGCAGTCCTGTCGCGACGACTGCCAACAAGTTCCCGCGCCACGACGTAGGGGTTGCCGAGATACTCGCGCTCAAAGCCGAGTTCAAAGGGAACAAGGCGGAACAACCCTGGTTTTAGGCGTGTGGCGATTCCCCGCTTGACGAGTTCGAACACGAGCTGCTGCGTGGTGTTTCTGTCGGTACCAAGGATTTCTTGAGCCGCGGCCAAGCCGAAGATAGGCTGGTTCCGATCATAAAGGCTCAAAACGAGGCGCCCGGTTTGGGGACCTAGCGTCTTTGGGATTTGGTTAGAATTTGGGTGCTCCATATATGGACTCAGATAATATATTGCATCAGAATTATAACTATTGCAAGTATAAATTATACTGTGAGTGCATAGTATTAGCTTTAATCAAGTTGACCGCATCCAGAATAGGACTAAGGCAAAATGAACTGTAGTTACAGCATCTTGTGGCTGGTCGAAATCCCGCCGATCAGGCCGAGGCGCTGGCGCGATCAGGAACGTGGAAATTGGCGGGCAATCACCGCAGCGCGGTCGGAACGAAGCTCACAAGTGAGGGACGCCAGAGTATGCTTGCGCTGCAAGTCCTGGCTGGTGCGCCAAGATGGCGCATCAGATCCGCGATCTTGATAGCCGGGCTGTCAGTGGTAGCTGTTTACGATCGAGTAGACGAACTTTTCCGCGATTACCCGAAGAGAAATGAGATCAGCCCGGCCGATCTGTTCCCCGTCTCGGTGAGCTTCCACTCGGTTTCCAGTCTGGGGATCAACCGCAGCCGACACAAGTCCATCTTTCGTTTTACTCCAGCCCAGAAAGTTACTTTTTGTGAGTGAAAGATAAGTTTCATCGGCGTAGGTCACGAGGTTAGGGTCTTTTTCAAATCGAGTCATGGCTGCGACGAGCGCTTTGCGCGAGAAGACGTGGCCCCGGCGATCGTCGAGGATATCCTGATTCCACCAAGCAGAGAAACTCAGCATCTTACGTGGTGTATCCTTGAAGTGGGCCGTTCTTGGAAGCAGGTTAGCATATTTGCCGTGAAGGGTGACCCCAACCAGTCCTGCATACGGGAGCCAGTTACCTGGCATCCTCTGGCCACTGGAATCCCAGAACCGGATTGTTTCTTCGAGGCCTGCAAGGCGAAGCATTGAAGACGTCTCGGGATGAGACTCGGGTGCGGAATTGTCGTAACCGCTCTTGTCGCCTGGTTCTTTTGGTTCGATCCTTATCCTCTCTATAGGCCGGAATTACTCTATAAGGTGGCGTTCCTTCATGTTCGATGGGTGTCAATCGGTCGGTTAGGCGTACTAGGGTGGTGGGCGGGGTTCGGTGTAGTCCTCGCCGTTTCTCCTTTAGTGCTGATTTTCAAGAAACCTGGAGCTGCGATCCGCCGCTCTGACCTTTCCGTTCGCGTGCGAAATTTCGCCCCTATTCTCAGGGCATTCGACGATCCCAAGAGGGTTCCGATCGGAATTGATCCTAGAACGGGAGCGGTCTGTGCCTTTGAGGAGAGGAAACGATGCTCCCACATGATTTGTCTCGGCGCGACAGGTGGCGGCAAGACCACGTTGCAGATCATTATGGCACTTCACGCTGTCCGGCACCGGCAACCGAGCCTCATCATCGACCCGAAGGGTGAGGACTCGACGCTTCGGTTGATCCAGCGTATCGGTCGCGGACTTGCGGACGACTTTGATGAGCGGTTCAAGGTTTTTCGTATGTCGAAGCCCAGCGAGAGCTGTCAGTATAATCCCCTAAAGCATGGCAACTCAATCCAGCTCAAAGACCGAATCCTGGAGGCACTGAACTGGAGCGAACAGTACTATCAATCTGTAGCGGGCGATTTCCTCACGGTTCTTACGGCCTGCACCGAGCATTTGGGCATGCCGCTCACCCTCGAACTCATTTCTAACCTCGTGGGTCGGCTTAGGCAGAATGAAATTCTGGTAAAGCTCGTCGAGAAGATGAATCAGGGAGATACCAAGGCGAAGGATCTTCATTCTCGCCTCAACGTTCTCACGGCAAAGGTGAAGCAGGAAGATCTAGCGGGCCTTCAGGCGCAGCTCTCGATTCTCAACAATCCGTACATCGGACATCTTCTGTCGTTTAGTGAGTCGCAGAACGAAATCGACCTTCGCGACGTT
>JACPKS010000057.1 GCA_016186905.1 Deltaproteobacteria bacterium | reverse complement strand
GGGCAGGGCACGTCGGTGACTTTCGCGAAACGCTTGAACGCGGGAGCCGTCGGAACCGTCATCGTCGACGGATAGAGGATCGTCGCGACCGCGACGGCGTTAAGGCCCTTCTGGCAGAGCGCTCCACCAAGCTGGCTTACGTCAAACGGGCCGTAGGCTTTAAGTTCCCCTTTGGCGGGCAAGTTGTATGGAATCAGCGACTGCAAGAGGCCCGGATTGATGCCTACGCTGATCACTCCAACCCCGCTTGAGGAAAGACCGGACGATGCCGTGGCGGTCGTGCCGGATTTGGCGGTGGTCAGTTGCGCTGAGGATAGAGCCGTCGTGCTCGGTTTGGCCGCGCTCAGGGATGCCGGCCGTGGACGAGAGACCGCCGTCGTGCCGACCTTCGTGGCGGTCAGTGCGGTCGCACCGGACAAAACGGACCCGACTCCGGTGCCCACGCCACCGGAGGTCGTGCCGGGGCCGGGGAACGAGAGCGTGAACTGCGTGTACGGAACCAGCGGCGGGCGAGGCCCGTCGTATTTGATCATGAGATTGAACTTGCCGGGGTTCGCGGTATCCCACACGAGATCGGTGATTTCGGGCGCCGCGGTACCCGCGGTCGTCTGAAGTGTCAGCGTCGGGTCAGGAATACACGTGCCGGCGGGAGTAATGACCTGACCGGCAGGGCATGTCGTGGCGATCGTGCCTGGAGCCTGTAGCAAGGTGGAAGAACCATCGGCGCGATACGAGCAGGTTCCGAGCACCGTGTTCGTGGCGGTTGCATTCGCGGTTGCCTTGAAGTTCGTCGAAAGCGTTACGGTAAGCGGAGTTGTCGCTGTTCCTTTCAGTCCAGGCTCGGAGGGCGAAGTGGATTTAGCGATCTGGCTCGAAAGTCCGTAACAGGTAAGATCAAGTTTCGGCGTAGCTGTGCCTGTCTGGCCGCTGATGTTGACCGCGCCGGTGAGGAAGCGGTTTTTGCACGCGTTGAGATCGGGCTCGGATTTTGTGCTGAGATTCTTCGTCTTCCAGGTGATGCCGCTCAAGGTTTGGTTCACGCCGTTCATGTTGAGCGATCCGGTGATTCCCGGGATGCTCACGAGCAGCTCGCATGAGGTTCCCAGGTTCGCGACGGTTCCGTACGTACAGCTCGTGATCTGCACGGGAGTTCCGCCTTTAAAGCCCACCGACAGCGGAACGGTGTTGCCGCTGACGAACGCGGTGGGATTAAGTGCGAGTTCTTTTTTAATCTCCGGATACTTCGGCAGGTTTTCGCAGAGTACGGAATAGGGCTTAAACACTTCCTGACACGCGGTTTGCGAGGCCTGGTTCGCGCGCCCGATGCGAACCTTGTAGCCTTTGGGGCTTGCGGCGAAGAGGTCGCAGCCCGTCGAAGAGCCCGCGGGTTCGGCGAGATTGCAGGTGCCCACCGAGCGGAGTCCACGCAGAGAGCGCACGACCGCGGGATCGATCTGCGAGCAGAAAGAATGCGAACTCGAGGTCGTGGAAGGTGTTGAGCCTGACGAGAGGCCCACCTTTCCCACGGTCGCCATCTGCAAGCCGCTTACGGCGCCCACGCCGACTCCGCCCCCGACTCCAACACCCCCACTTCCTCCGGTGGGAATGGGGTTGAGCATCTGGCTGCAGGTCAGAGCCGGGTCGGTAAGGCCGTCGCTCGTGAAGCCCTTGAAGACTTTTGCGAGGACAAGTTTGTTTGCGGCGTTGTTCCCAACGAGAACTTCGCAGCTATCGACGGTCGCCTTGGAAGTATCCGAGGCCGCGGTGGCGGTCGGGCCGGTCTCCACGCCGAGCATGCTCCCCGTGGTCCGGTCGAATTTGCACTGACCAAGCTCGTCGACAAGGTCGCCCTGGAAACGGGACGACAAGCGGAACATGAACATCCCCGATGTGCTGCCGCTGCCCGTGGTGTTCACCGCGATCGCTGCGTTCGCGTTCGCCGTGCGGCAAAGTTGGTTCAAGTTGCTTCCGTAAGCGTCTCGGCACTCGGCGCGCGTCGCCACCTTGTTTTTGCCGGAAGTCGCGAGCGTGTCGACAATCGTCGGATTGCCCGACGCGAGAACGTCGCCGGTGATGAGCTCGCAGGTGTTGGGCTTGATCGTGGTGTCGTCGATCACCACGCTCGACGACGCTTGGCTTGTGAGATTGATTTCGCAGACGCCGTCGTAAATCTTTACTCGGAACGCCTCGCCGACCGCACCAGTATCGCCGGTAGGAGACCCGCAGTTGCAGCTGCCTCCGCTGTCGGTACACTGAAACCCTTTGCCAGCGAACTGAACGTTGCATTTGCCGGAATATACATTGGTGCCGACTTTATAATAGCAGCGGTGACTACGAGCGCCCCAGCCCTCATCGACACATTCCGTCCTTTGACCGCTGTACATAGAGCCGTAAAAATTGTTGCAGGGGTTAGTTCCACAACACCACGCTGTGTCGCCGTGACCGGTATAGACCTCGCTGCTCCACGAGATGACCTGCTCGCGGGAAGCCGTCACACCGCATGCCGTATCCTTCCCTGGGATGACCGCGCCGCTGGCGCTCACGATCTTGTTCGCCGGAAGCAGCGAAGCCAACAGCTGTGCCGAAGTCATTTTTTCAACGATGGCGACGGTGTTCACAATGACTTGGGCCTTGGCCGGCGGGTAGCAGTATTCCATCTCAAACGCCCTGCGGAGCAGGCACGCGGCGACCTTGGCGCCGTCGTTGGTCATGGGCGCGCAGTCGGATTGCGAGGCAAACCGCTGGAGCGCTCCGAAGTCACGCGCTACACAGCCCTTGCCATCCGGGAAGCCAACACCGAACGCTTTGACTCTGTAAGCGCATTCCGCGTCGCTGCTTGGCATTGCCTCGGCTCTACAGTAGCCAGTCTTATAGCGTTGGGACGCGAGAAGCAGGTCGTCGTCGTCGAGCCAGCCAATCTGCCGTACAGGGATCTGGCCGCCAGGCATGGCGAGTTCAGGTTCGGCGTCAGGAACATAGTAGTTTGGTTCGCTCGGTTTATTTACGGGATCGTTAGCGCCCCTTGCCCTCGCGGCGGCCACGACCGATGCCCACGGTTGAGGACCGTATAGGCCTACTCGGTTCGTCACGTATTTCGCGGCGACCGTGCCGGTACCGAAGTAGGCTTCGAACAAAATGGCGGGCTTACCCGAGTCGTCATACAGGCCTGAAACGAATTTCTCCGGGTATTGCGCCCACGCCATGTCCACGAGATTCGTCAGCAAAAGAGGATTGTTGATCTGATCGGCGCACGCCGCGGAGCTTGTTGCCGACGAGGGCGTCGCCAGAATCGTGTTCGCATTCACGATGATCGTGCAAGGCCGGCTGTATTCTGGAGGCTCCAACCCGTGGACCTTGACGAGCTCTTTGATGTCCGCCGATATGTCTTGCGCCGTGTCCGACGGAACCAGGCGCACTGAGGCATGATCGCACTCGTCGACGTTTTCGGGGCCGAACGGGTGCGTCGCGCGCTCGAACGAGCCGTTGATGCACATAAAGACGCGGGGGGCGCCCTGGTCGCGGTACGCGAGGCGCGCGATCGGGAACATGAAGCTAAAGGTTTTTCCGGGCCAGTCAAAGAGCACCTTGCTCCACGTCCATGAGTCGGAATAAACGATCGCGTTGATTTCGACCGTGGCGTAGAGTTCGAGCATGCCCGAGAGCAAGGTCATGGAGCCGGTCGCGACGAGATCCGCATAATCGGCAGCGCTTGAGAACTCGAGCGAGCCGCCGGCTTTCGCCTGCACGAGGTTCAGCGTTCCTTTGACTCCGGCTTCCGCGCTGGCGACATAGAGATCGAGCACGGCCGCGGCTTTCACGAAGGCGCCCGCGCTGATGGCGGGCATGATGCGCACTGACGCCTTGATCTCAGAGGTGAGCAGGCCCCCGATCCCGTTTGAGATCGTCGACATCGCCGCGTTGGCTCCATCGCTGAGAATGGAGAGATCGGCAAGTCCGTCGTGGCCCACTGACTTAAGCAGTCCGAGGGCGGTTCCGCTGACCTCGCCGCTGAGCATGGAACTCATCCCGCCGATGAGCTCGTTGGATTTAAGTCCGCTCTTGAGCTGGCTCGCGATGCTTCCGCTGGAGCTTGAGCCGAGATCGGTCGCGGCGCGAATATTGAAACCCATTCCCTCGATCCCGAGCTCAAACATCAGCGTGTGGCTAAAAAACACTCCGAAGTCGATCTCGATTTGGAGCGGCGGGAAGATCGGGATGATGATCGCGGCGCCTAGAAGGTCTTTCACGCCCTTCTTAATGTCTAGCAGATCCTTTTTGAGATCCGCCGCGCTCATCGGCTTGCCGGATAAGTCCGTCATCGTCGCGTCTTTGCCGCCCCCGCCGATCGCGGCCTGAGTGGCCTTGAGGTGAGCCTCGAACTGATCCTTGATCTGCTCGGCTTTGGCGTTGGCGGCCCCCGTGGCGTTCTCGAAGAGACTCTGGTTCTTCGCCGCTTTAGCGGTGTCGCCGTCACCGCTTTCGGGAATCTTCTTTTCCCAGATCGTGATGCCGAAGAGCTTGACGGATGCGGTGACCTTCGGGAGCCATTTATTCTTTTTGTCGGAGGAAGCTTGAGTGTTGAGTGAGAGCCCTGAAGAGGTGCGTGTAATGAAGGTCAGATTGTTGCCGGCGCCGAGGAACCCGTCGAGCACCGGAAAGGTGTTGCTGAAAAGAATGACGTTCAGGCCGGCGCTAACGGAAGCGTTGGCTTCGATCTCGGCCTTGAGCGCGCTTGCTCGAGCGATGGCCTGGTATCCGGAGCCCGCGCCGAGACCGAACGTGTACCAGTCCTGACCAAACGTTTTCGAGAAGCTGAAAAACTCGGTGTAGGGAACGCCGTACTGGAACTCGAGCATCTGCTGGAGTTTGCCGAACAGCGCCGAATTGGCACCGAGTTTATCGAGCAGTCTTTGCAGGATGTTGCGTCTTGCTTCCTCCCGTTCGGGACCGTCGGGACCATTCCAGAACCTGCGACTCCTCGCCCATGAATTGATCTTGTCGCAATTGGGTTCGCCGGAGGCTGTACTGGCGCAATACTCCGCCGCGGACGCCGACATAAGGAATGAGTTGGAGAGGTTTAAAGTTCCGAACAAGAGCAGGAAGAGAACACTGAGCCCCAGGCTTTTTAAGTCGATAAAAAGACTAGTAAATACGGGGCACTGTAAACGTTCCACGTGCATCCCCCTATCGGTATGCCTAAACCACCGCTCTTAGTATCGTATAGTTGACTAATGAAGTCAATTAAATTAAGCTAATGACAAGTCCAATGTAGGGTCAAAAAATTGGGGATGTTGATGCGGGGGGCGTTTTATGAAGAGGTGCATTTCGCAGTTCAGCGGGGTGGCTGGTGCAATATTGATTTTGATGCCGGCCGTTGCGCATTCCGATTTTCAGACCGTCGTTCCGGTTCCGCCCGCCGTATCGGGCGCGAACGCCACTTCCTGCGCAACGTACGATTCCAATCCGAGAAACTCCTGTGCCGCGCGATGGGCCACCGTAAGTTCGGGTTCGTCGTGTTCGACGATGGTCACAAAAATCGCGGAGCAAATACCGAAATTATCCGCTTCTGAAAAAACGAGCGTTGAAGCGGGAGTTACCCGGTTTCTTGACAAGTACAAGAGCGCCATCTGTCTCGGGAAACCGGTACGAGCGTGTTTTCGCCGGATAGATCGTCAGGTAGCGCCATTTTACACGGCAGAGGCGCGGGACGAGAGATATTTCCTCCATGGTCTTGCGTCAAAAGTCAGCACCGTTTCCGCGCAGCTAACGACTGCCGTGAATAACGTCAACAATTCCGTGGCGGGCGTGGTGAACAGCAATTTTCTGACCAAGCCTTTGAACGATGAAAAAGATCTAACTATATACAACGCCTACTGTCCGACGGGCAGTAGCAGCGCGGTGAATCTCACCCCGCAAAAAGTCTCCGATTTTCTCATGGGTAAGAATCCTCCCGTGAAATTCGGAAATTTTTACGTAAATTATGCGGACAATACGCTCAAGCCTTCTTTCGACCAAACCAAGCTCAAGCAGCAGGGTCTCTTGGTCTGGTACGACGCAATCATCCTTGATGAAGATTGTGTCGCCACCGGAAAGGTGGAGTTCGCGGGCAACCAGTTCAACACGGTCAATCAGACCTCACAGATTTTCACGAAACTGAAAGAATGCGTCGATCAGAAAATCGCGAGCGGCTTCGCGCTTTCCTCGATCAACATTCAAGCGTCTTCAAGCCGTTTGAATAACACTCTGGATGCCGCGACCGCGTTTTGCCGCAAGGGCTTCTATGCGCTTGCCAAGGCCCGCGGGGACGCCGTCAAGACGGCGGTGACGAATGTTCTCGGTAACTCTCTGGGCTCTGCTAAGATTACCGTTGATCCCAGCGGAATAAACGGAGACGGCTCGTCCGGTCCGTGCCCGTATCGATGCCAGGATCCCAACTCAACGACCTGCACGGAGGAGTTGGATACCTCGAGGTTCAGCAGCCTTTCCGAGGCGCAGTCAAAGTTGCAAGAATTCCAGTTCGTTCGCATCGGCGCGAAGCTGAAAGGCACGTCGACGACTCCTCAAACCAGCGACAAGAGATGGAGCATTTCCCCGGTCCGCGAGTGCTACGACCTGAACATCTCGTGCGGTAATACGGATGTTTCCTGCGGCGAGGCCACGCC
>JACPKS010000010.1 GCA_016186905.1 Deltaproteobacteria bacterium | reverse complement strand
TAACTAATGGCAAAGCGCTGCGTCAAGATTAATCGCACGTAATTATTGACGCAGCGCTTTGCAAATAGTTAGCAGCCACCTTGTTACCAGTTGGCGAATTGGTCGTCGAGGTACTGGACGACGCGGCTCACCTCGATGCGCTCCTGCTCTTTGGTGTCGCGGTGACGCACGGTGACGCCGGCGTTTTTCTCGACCGTGTCGAAGTCGATCGTGATGCAAAATGGCGTGCCGATCTCGTCCTGCCGGTAATAGCGCTTGCCGATCGAGCCGGTCTCATCCAGCGTCACACGGAATTTCTTCGCAAGATCTTTATAGATGCGCTCGGCCGGCTCCATCAGCTCTGGCTTTTTCATGAGCGGAAAGACCGCAGCCTTGTAAGGTGCCAGCTTGGGGTGAAGCGCCAGGAACACGCGGTCTTCTTCGGAGCGATAGGCGTCGGCAAGCAGAGTCAAAAGCGTGCGATCGCAGCCCGCCGACGTCTCGACGATGTACGGGATGTAGCGGCTCTTGTCGCTCTCGTCGTAATACTCCTGCTTTTTCCCGGAATATTCCTGGTGGCGGCCAAGATCGAAGTCGGTGCGGTTGTGAATGCCCTCGAACTCCTGCCAGCCAAACGGAAACTCGTACTCGATGTCGAACGCCTTTTTCGCGTAGTGCGCAAGCTCGCCCGGGCCGTGCTCATGAAAGCGAATCTTGTTCGCGCGCAAGCCGTTGCTGAGATGCCACTTGCGGCGCTCTTCCATCCAATATTCAAACCATTTCTCGTCAGTGCCGGGCTTCACGAAAAACTGCATTTCCATCTGCTCGAACTCGCGCGTGCGAAAAATGAAATTCCCGGGCGTGATTTCGTTGCGGAACGCCTTGCCGATCTGCGCGATGCCGAACGGAATTTTCTGGCGGCTCGTCGCGGCCACATTCTGAAAATTCACGTAAATCCCCTGCGCGGTTTCGGGCCGCAGGTACACGACCGCGGCGTCTTCCTCGACCGGACCCATGAACGTCTTGAACATCAGGTTGAACATGCGCGGCTCGGTGAGCTCTCCGCCGCAGTTCGGGCATTTTTTCGCGACGCGATTTTCGTCGTGGATTTTATCCTCGCGAAAACGCTGCTTGCACTTCTTGCAGTCGACCAGCGGATCCGAAAATCCCGCTACGTGGCCCGACGCCTCCCACACGCGCGGGTGCATGAGAATCGCGGCATCGATGCCCTCGATGTCGTCGCGATCCACCATCGCGCGCCACCAGAGCTGCTTCACGTTGTTCTTCATCTCGACGCCGAGAGGGCCGTAGTCCCAGCACGCGTTGATGCCGCCGTAAATTTCGGAACTCTGAAAAACGAGTCCGCGGCGTTTGGCGAGCGCCACGAGATCCTGCATGTCGGTGAGACTTTTGATTTCGGCCATCTGCTCTCCCTGCGCGCCTGCCGGGCGCGACTCTCTCTTGCGCGCCTTACAGCGCGACACTCCTTTGCGCGTCTTCCGACGCGACCGCTTTTCAACCTAGCAACGCGTAAAACCGCGCGTACTCGCCGCCCCGGCGAATCAACTCGTCGTGCGTGCCCGTCTCGCAAATCTTGCCTTCCGAGAGCACCTGAATCTGGTTCGCGTGCCGGATCGTCGAGAGCCGGTGCGCGATCACCAAAGTCGTGCGACCCTCCATCAGCCGCTCCAGTGCCTGCTGTACGGCCTTCTCGGACTCGCTGTCGAGGCTCGAGGTCGCCTCGTCCAAAAGCAGGATCGGCGCGTTCCGCAGAATCGCGCGCGCGATCGACACGCGTTGGCGCTCGCCGCCCGAAAGTTTCTGGCCGCGATCGCCGACGACCGTTTCAAACCCCTGAGGAAGCTTGCGGATGAAAGGCATCGCATGCGCCGCTTCCGCCGCGGCCATCACCTCGTCGCGGGTCGCGCCCGCGCGCCCGGCCGCGATATTTTCGAAGATCGTATCATTAAAAAGGAACACATCCTGGCTTACGAGCGCCATCCGGGAGCGCAAGCCATCGATCTTGAGATCGCGCAAACTATGCCCGTCGATGACGATCTTTCCTTCCGTCGGATCGTAAAAACGAAGCAGCAAATTCACTAAGGTCGACTTTCCCTGCCCGCTCGCCCCGACGATCGCGATGCTCTTTCCCTTCTGGAGCGTGAAGCTCACGCCGCGAAAAACCCAGGGAAGCTCGGGCATGTACCGAAAACCCACGGCTTGAAATTCGATCGCGCGCGAAAACGGCGGCAAATCGACCGCGCGCGCCGACTCTTCAATGTCGCTGCGAATGCAGAGCGCGGCGTGCACGCGATCGGCGGCCGCGCCCGCGTTGTTGAATTTGATGTAGATGTCGTTCATCGCGCGGATGGGATTGATCATCAGGCCGAAACACGTGAAAAACGCCATCAGCTGACCGGGCGTCAAGCGCCCGTGCACGACGTCGCGGCCGCCGATGTACAAAATTATAGCCACGGCGATCGCAGCGAAAAGTTCGACCATTGGGCCCGCGATTTCCTCGAGACGCGCGCCCTTTAACGCGAACGACACGTACTCGTCGTTCACGCGCTTGAAACGCCGGAACGCGAGCTTCTCCAGCGCGAAGGCTTTGACGACCTTGAATCCCGTGAACGCCTCCTGCAACGCCGAGTAAACGTGCGCGTTCGCCTCTTGCATCTTCGTCGAGTAGCCCTTCATGAGCCTGCCCGTGCGCCGGCCGAGCCAGATGAGTCCCGGCGCGATGAGCAGCGACGCGACAAGAAGCTTGAAATTGAGGTGGATCGCGTAGGCGAAAAGCCCCACGAACGTCACCACCTCTCGCGTGAGCTGCGAAATGTTGATCGTGCCCTGGCCGACGTAAAAAACGTCGTTCGTGATCCGCGAGATCAGAGCGCCCACGGCGCTATCGGTAAAAAACGAGCTTGAAAGCCCGAGGTAGTGATTCAAAAGTTTTTCACGGATGTCGCGCAGCACGGTCTCGTTTGCGATACGAACCAGATACGTATGCCCGTAGCGCACGAATACGTTCACGATGTAGATGCCGACCACCGCGAGCGGCAACAGATAGAGCATCTTCAAGTCTTTTTTGACGAGGACCGAGTCGGTCAAATACTGGATCAGCGGCGCCGGGCTGAAGCGGATGGCCGAAAGGGGAAACGAGAGCAGCACACTCGCTAAAATGAGCTTCCATTTCGGACGGATAAAAGGCCAGAGTTTGAAGAAGGACTTCATGCTTTTTGCTGCTTTTTCGTTTTCCTCAAGCTAAAACACAAACCATGCAGGATCAAGCATTTGCGGGCCTCAAAGGCCGCTCGGTTCTCGTTGTCGGCGGGGCCGGCTACATCGGAAGCCACGTCTCAAAGCAGCTCGCCGCGCGCGGCTATGACGCCGTCATTCTCGATGACCTCTCCACCGGCCATCGCGAGGCAGCCCGCTTTGGAACCTTCATAGAAGGCGACTGCGGCGACCCCGCGGTGATGGACCGCGTGTTTCGCGAGCACGGAATCGGCGTGGTCATGCACTTCGCCGCGCGCGCGATGGTCGGGGAATCGATGGAAAATCCGATTCTTTATTACGAAACCAACGTCGCGAAGACCTTGCTCCTTCTCGCGGCGATGCTGCGCGCGGATGTAAAGCACTTCGTGTTCTCCTCGACCTGCGCGACGTTCGGCGAGACCGACAAGCCCATCCGCGAAGACATGCCGCAGGCCCCGGTTAACCCCTACGGCCGCGGCAAACTCATGGTCGAGACAGCGCTGCGCGACCTCCAGAGCGCGCACGGGATGAATTCGGCGGTCTTGCGTTATTTCAACGCGGCGGGAACCGACCCCGAAGGAGAGCTTGGCGAAGACCACGCACCGGAGACGCATCTCATTGCGCGCGCGCTGGCCGCGGCGTTCGGTCATGGGGCGAACCTCACGGTTTTCGGAAAAGACTACCCCACTCCCGACGGAAGCGGCATGCGGGATTACGTGCACGTAAACGACCTGGGCGACGCGCACATCCAAGCGATGGAAAAAATCCTCACTGGCGGCGGCTTTCAGGATTTCAATCTCGGAACCGGGCATGGCTCATCTGTATTTGAAGTGCTTGCCGCCGTGAAGCGCGCCACGGGCCGAGAAGTTCCGCACGCGGTCGGCCCGCGCCGCGCCGGCGATCCGCCGAGACTCGTGGCCGACTCCGCGCGCGCGCGTAGTGTCTTGGGATGGAAACCGCGCTTTGACCTCGATGCGATCGTAAAGACCGCGGCGGCTTGGCACGGCAAGCACCCGAACGGTTACGGAGATAAAAAGAAGTGAGCGGCACGCAACCCACGCTTTTTCTCGATCGCGATGGGACCATTAATGTCGACCAGGTCGGCGGCTATGTTTCGCGCCCCGAGCTTCTGGAACTCCTTCCCGGCGCTGCCCGCTCTCTTGAGCGCGCGCGCGACGCGGGATTCAAGCTTGCGGTCATCACGAACCAGGCGGGAATCGGAAAAGGTCTCTACACGATCGCCGACCTCGCGCGCATTCACGAGCACCTGTGCAAACTCCTGGCGCACGATCTCGGCGCGAAGAACTTTTCCTTCGACAACATTGAGTTCTGCCCGCATCGCCCCGACGAACACTGCAATTGCCGCAAACCGCACGTGCTCATGATCGAGCGCGCGGCCGCGAAGTTAAGCAGCGATCTCTCGCGCTCGTTTTACATCGGAGACAAAGACGCCGACCTGCTTTGTGCCGCGTCGGCCGGCGTACGCTCGATTCTCGTACGCACGGGATACGGCCGCGAAACCGAAGAGCGGATCCGCCACTGGGATGAAGGCCGGCCGATCGCCGTTACCGACACTCTTGCCGCCGCCGTGGAAGCGGCGATCGCGGAGCTGTAGTCAGTTCGAAAGACAGTTGTGCTTAGTTAGGCATATGCCAATAACCTTAACTATAAGGATTTATATTTAGGGTTAATAAATGGCTAATTTAAGTTGGATTTATTCCGCAGCTTGCACGTCGCCCCGCCGCCGCCAGCGGCCATGATCGGCATGGGACCGATGAAAATCGCTCCGCCAGGGTCGCCGAACGAAAGCACGAGATTGCCGCGCCAGGTTTTGCGGATTTTGGCCCACGCTCCGCCCCAGAACCACACGATCGGGGGAAGGCCGCCGATATAGGTTTCGTTGAAGATGAACGTGCGGGAGAGACGGCGGTTTTTCACTTTCTGAATATGCCAGGAAAGCCCCTTCCGCTCGACTTCGCGCGAAGCGTGCATGTCGACATCGATCGACTGCTCGGCCCCCTCCGCGTCGACGAAGTTCAGGCTCATCTTCTCGCAGCCTTCCTGCTGGATGACGAACGTGCTGCTGCCCCTTAGGCCGAATACAAGCTCCGGGCGGATCTGGTTCGAGAAATAGCACTGCTTGGCGGGCACGACGTACTCGCCGGAAAAATCGGTGCATTGAGCATGCGCACGAAGCGAAGCGAGTGCGCAAAAAGCTACCGCGATCACAAGAACATTCTTTTTCATCATGGAAACACTAAAGCCAAGAAGCCGGGGTTCAGCAAGACTTTTCGGAAGCGACTTCGGTTTTCAAAAGACGCATGCTCTTTAATCCACCTGCCGGCAGCCCCGGGATGTGATGGTGCAGAAAATCCGACAGCACGCGGTAGAGCTTCGCGTCGGCCCACGCCAGCCCGTCAGCGGGCGGAAGCTCGGCATTCAAATCTTTGAATGCCGTCATCGTGAGCTTGTGGAAATAAAGCAGCAGCTCGCTCTCAAGCTCCAGCCCCGCGCGTCCTTCGCCGTGACACGCGCCGCACGTCATGCCGCCCGCTTGGGAATCCCAAACCACGCGACCCGAAGTCACCACTTCATGCGCGGGCTTTCCGCAACGCACGCAACGCAAAAGACTCGGCGGATACCCCAGCGCCTTAAACGCCTTGCAAAGAAACGCGTTCACCGCGCGCGAAACGGGCATGCCCGCATCGAGCTGAAACAAGAAATTGCTCACGCACACGAACATCTCGCGCGAGGGCATGTGCGCCTCAAGAAGCCTCAAGCAGAACTCCGCCGCAAACGAGGCGGCGGTTAATCGATCAAAATCGCGATACAGCGACGCGAACTCGTGGTGGCTTGTGGCCTCCTCGATGCGCACCATCTCGGCATGCGGTTTTCTTACGAAATGGATTTTCGAGCACGCCAAAAGATCAAGCGAGCCGCCGTAGCGGCGCGAGTGCACCGCGCCCTTGGCCATGCCCGTGTACTTGCCGTGGTTCTCGGTGAGAAAAACGACGATCCGGTCGCGCTCCTGGTACGGAAACGTCTTTAAGACGATCGCGAGGTCTGAAACGCGTTCCATGATTCCAATATGCCCGCCGCAAGGCATCGAAGTCTATTGCATAACCATGCATTTTTTGGTTATTTCAGGATCAGCTGGGAGAGCGTCGCGTTCGCAATGCGAAGGCCGTCGGTTCGATCCCGATCGGGTCCACCACCCTGTTTCTTTTGAAAATGCCCCGAACATATCGCCGCCGGCAAAGAAATCGAGGCACTTATGGCCATGGACAAAGTGTCGATGCCGTTAGTTTGATTAAATACCTTTTCCGGAAAATCGCTACTCAGTCTAATCCGACGCTTAAATCAAGATCACCCGTTTTTCGTTTGAATTGCGGGATCCAATCTTGTTCTTGATAAATGCTGAACACTCCCGCGCCGATAATTAAGACCTCGGATTTGGCCTGACTCAGGATTGAATCGAGAGCTGGTAGCGCTACAGTGGAGTCAATCAACCATTTCGACGCCTTTTCTGTATCAGCCTGCATCTTCGATAAACCTCCGTAACATCTGAATTCGAACCTCTTTCAAACGTTCACTGCCAAAAGTGAGATCCCAAATAGCTCGAAAATAATTCGCATGAAAATACTGTAGGCCTGATTGTTGATGCCCCGTCTCAGGAAGCCGAGAAAGTATCGCTTCTCGTGCCAGTCCACGCTGAGGGATTGCGAGATGCCATGTGACTTTATCCTTACTCGCCCCTGGTACGAGACGAAATTTCCGCTTTAGCATCTGAAGTGCTGAAACAGTGCCCCAAAGATAGATGTCTGGATCAGTGATTACGCCGATTCCCTTCGCTACCTCAGCAGGACCTGGAACAAGATCCTGAGTAACAGAAGAATCAAGTAAATCTTTAAGTTGTGCTTGGCTCTCCTCCGGAGAGACTTTCTCAACAGCTTGAAATGGTGTTGAGTGAAGAAAAAATGGGGTGAGCCCTTTCTTTGTTGCCGGATAGGCTAGCGCCAGCGACCACCAATCTAGATCGAGTTGAGCAATCTGCTTTCGGAGGGCTGATAAACTTTGCACGCGCATGGCGCGCATCATGACACTTAGCTTGGATTGATTCAGTTGATATTTTCTTGCAAAGCTTAGGGCAGATTTAAACGCGTGGAGTTCCGGCATCGACAATCTAAATAAGACGTCCAATATTGGCAGACTATTCGGACTAATTAGAGCTGTAGGCTGAAGTCCCCATCTCGGGAGCATCATTGTTGGCCGACGTAGATGCCGAGGTTTGTTTCGAGCTTTTCGTGAATCAACCGTAAGTGTGTATCTGGATGTAACGAGGTGTAGTCTGCCGTCCAAGGTAAAATAGCTAATCCCCTTCTCTTGACAGTAGTTAACTTCTTCTTTGCTTAGAGAAGATGCGAGGACTCCTCGGTTTGGCCGGCTGTCTTCCTGATAAAGCCGCCGCTGTAGACTAAATGAAAAGCGAACTCTGCCGATTTGTATTTCATCGCCCGCTTGCTGCACATTTAGGTGCAATGATGTGCGGCCTGATAGCTTCTTAAGCGCATCAATATAACTATCTAGTTTAGATGGTTGCGTAGACTTCATTAGTTAGATGATATCATTATTAAGATCATCTCAATATCGTTTAGATCTAAATAATAATTGGTATACCATTTTGATCTGTTTGACTAAATATAGCAATATCAATAGTTTGCATCGGAAGCATTAGAGGCGGGCCTTATTTGCCGGCACATCTACAAGCGCCCAATTTTTGAAGCATATGGAACACCTGCCGTTCTCTTCGTGCACTTCATTTCCGCTTAACCACCTGTGTAGCAAGGATCGCTTCGGGAAAGATGGCTACTGCCTGTCCGCGGAATCATCGCTGGATGTATATGCCGCGCAAAACATTATCTCGCGGCAGCTTGTCGTGATGACAAAGAAGCCATCGAATCAAACGATAAAGCTTCCGCACGATACTTCACTCCTGCTCTACAGCGACAAAAAGAATTTTCCTGCGACGATCTCAAAAAAAGACCGTCTTAATTTGATTCCGTTACCTGAGGCGATTTGCCGAGCGACACCTTCCTATTTTCAAAATAATAATTTGAACGCGGAGATTTGCTTGAAGCTTGTTCCATCGGCCGCGGAAATTTCAAGGGTGCTTTTAACGCTTCAGTCTCCCACGGCGGCAGCCAGAGTCGCTGGTGCGTACATTCGCGTCGGAGACAGGAAGTGGGCGGATCAAATCACCCGGGACATGGCAGCCACGGGGCAAACGATCAATCCGTCTGACCCATTTAGCAAAAAACCACTCTGCCTTGGAGGAATTGAGCGATTAGCCTCCCCGTACGCTGGCCGAATTGGAGCAATGTGGCGGCGGATGAGGGACGTCGTCATTGATTCGTTTCCTGCCCCTCCCTCGCACAGAGATTCGGAGAAAAAATCTCTTAGCATGATTGAAAAGCTTTATACCGAAGACGCCTATCATTCTCTTTCGATCGAAGGTTATCAGGTCACGGAAGATCTGATCCGGAGAATTAAAGAAGGCGCTTGGAATCCGGATGCCGAGAGAGCCGATAACGAGCAGCGAAATGCGTTAGCCGCCAAAGGTTATCTGGGTGCGTTCAATGCGGTTACGGCAAGTGTGCGAAAGGTATTTGAGGGTGATCATCCAGGCAAAGTTTTATCAGCTGATTTGCAAACCTGGTACCGCGAGCTCTTTGCTCCGCTCGTGCAGACGCGGCTCATGAACCCGTCGGATTTGGCGGGATATCGTAATCATCCCGTCTATATCGCGAAGTCGCGGCATGTACCGCCGCCCGCAGGGGCGGTGCTTGATTCGATGGCTGCTTTGGAAAAACTCCTGATCGAGGAGCCGAACGCGGCGGTTCGAGCGGTGCTAGGCCATTTTATTTTCGTGTTTATTCATCCTTACATGGATGGAAACGGACGAATTGGCCGATTCATCATGAATCTGATGTTGATATCAGGGGGCTATAACTGGACCGTGATTCGAATTTCAGAAAGAGCACGCTATATGGCTTCGCTGGAAAAGGCGTCAGCTCAAGGTGAAATTGAAGATTTCACGGCAGTCGTCGCATCAGAGATGGAATATTGGAAAAATGAAGTTTCCAGGAGGGACCGTACTCCAAACAAATCGAGCAGATGACTTGGCAGCAGATCTACGTGCTCTGTGAAGAGCTACCAAAAACCACTGTAATATCCGAATATTAATTTCTTCCGCTCTCGAAGCAGTGAGCTTCAGCTTCAGTACGGCATGACTCATCCTCTACTTGAAGGCGCGGTGACGGCTTATCGGGCGGAGTAGTACGTCTGAATCGTTATTTCAGAAGCTTGTGAGCTTCCAGGACCGTCAGAATTTCGATGAGGTCTTTTTTGCTGCGGTAAATGATCCGATATGGTCCTTGAACTCAGCGAGGTGGCCGGAGTCGCGGTTAGGCAACCGGATAGGACTCGGGCATTCCGAGCGCGGTCATTTTGTTCAGGATCAGGGTTTTGATTTTCGCTTCGAACTCCTGGTTGGAGCAGGTTTCGCGTGCCAATTCTTTCGTGTTTCGCCGCAAAGCCAGAGCGTCTGGTTCCCGCGATGGATCAGGCTTCGGTTGTAACTCTTCCCGTTGGCCATCCTGATTGTTTCTTACTCATTTTATAT
>JACPKS010000056.1 GCA_016186905.1 Deltaproteobacteria bacterium | reverse complement strand
GTCGCGGCATAAAGATAGCACCCACCTTTATGCCGCGACACACCACGAAAAGTAGGTCGGCACCTTTTATGGAACCCGCGCCTCGTGGTACTCGCGCACCAGGCGCGCCACGATGTCGCCGGCCGGGACGATGTCTTCGATAAACGCCACGCCCTGCCCTGCGCTCCAGAGCTCCTTCCAGGTCGGAAGCTTCGCCGCACGCTCCAGAAGCTTCGCTCCGAGATACGAGCGCGCCATCTTCACGTATTTTTTCGTGCGGGGATGGTGGTGCAGAAACTCCTCGACGAAGTTGAGATCCAAGCCCATTTTCTCGACGAACGGCGTCTTGATGACCGACGCCGGCGTGCCCGACATTTTCTTCGTGAGCACGATGTCTTCAGGTTCGGCGTCGACGATCGCCTGCTTGTAGCGGATGTCGACATTCGCCTCAGCGCTTGCGATGAAACGCGTGCCGATCTGCACGGCCGACGCTCCGAGCATGAGCGCTGCCGCGAACTGCCGGCCAGTCGCGATGCCGCCGGCGGCGACGACGGGAATCGAAAGGTGCTTCTGAAGGTAAGGAATGAAAACGAGCGGCGAAATCGTGCCCGCGTGGCCGCCCGCGCCCGCCGAGACCGCGATCACTCCGTCGGCGCCGAGACCCGCGACTTTTTTCGCGTACTCGAGCGTGGTGACGTCGCAGAACACCTTGCAGCCGATCTCGTGCATCCGCAGGATGGCATCCTTGGGGTTGCCGAGCGACGTGATCACGAGCGGCACGCGCTCCTCGACGCAGACGTCGAGGTCGTCGTACTGGCGCGGTACGGCCTTGTTCACGATGATGTTCACGGCAAACGGATTTTTCGTGCGCGACTTCACCGCGCGCACGGCTTCCCGAAACGCGCCGGTGGTGCGCCAGTTGAGCGAGGGCATGCCGCCCACGCCTCCCGCCTCGCTCACGGCGACGACGAGGTCTTCGTTGCTTACGAGAAACATCGGCCCGGCGATCAACGGATACCTGCAGCCGACCGCGCGGGTAAACGGCGTTTCGATGGCGTCTTGCTTGCTCACGCGTTGATGCTAACATTATTGCTGATGAAACCGAAGGACGTAGCACCCGACGTGAAGTGTCTCCTCGTCGATCTCGACGGCACGCTACTGGGAGCGTACGACGTTTTCGCGCGCATCCGCTTCATCCGAAAAATGCTCTGGGTTCTGCGCAAGTACGGCGGCTGGCTCGTGGCGCTCAAAACCTTGATGGCGGTGCAGGGGGTATTCAAGCGAAGCCCCAGGGGAAGGCCGCGCACGAATGCCGAGAAGGCCGCGCGGGTGATGGCGGCGGGGCTTAAACTTCCCGTCGCGCAATCGGAAAAACTGATGAACGACACTTTGGGCGGCATTTTTCCGACGCTCAAGCGCTTTTTCTACCCGATGCCGGGCGCGCGCGAGTTTTTGGAGTGGGCGAAGCCGCGCTATCCGATGGTACTGGCCACGAATCCGGTCTGGCCGCTGGAGATCATCGAAATGCGCGTGAAATGGGCGGGAATCGACCCGTCGATTTTTCGTTCGATCACGCACGCCCGTCGCATGCATTCGTGCAAGCCGGAGCTTGCGTATTACCGTCAAATACTGAAAGAAGAGGGATTCGAGCCGCGCCAGTGCCTTCTCATCGGCAACGACGTGAAAAATGATCTTCCGGCGGTGAACGCGGGCATCCCCGTGTTCGTCGTGACGGGAAAAGCCGGCCTAAAGAAAATTACTGTGCCTAAAGGCGCTGCCCAAGCTTGGTCTGGGGATTTCAAAGCTCTCAGGAAATTTCTGGCATGAGTCGTTCCATCTCGCGCTTGCGCGCGTGTTCCGGCCAGATCAGCATCCTCATCATCTTCAGCCTCGTTCCGCTCTTCACGCTCTTCGCGTTCGTGGTGAATCTCGGAATGCTGGTCAACGCCAAAATCGCGCTCCAGAACGCCGCCGACCTCGCGGCGTACGCGGGGGCCGCGACCCAGGCCCGCCAGCTCACCTCGATCTCGCACATCAACTACGAGATGCGCGAGGCCTACAAGCGGTTCATCTTTCGCTATTACGTGATCGGAAACTACGCGCTCCGCTGTTTTCCCAGGAAAGGCGGCACGCCTTCGGGAACCGACGATGCCCAGTGCCCGCAGGGCGCGCGCTCCGAGGACGCGTTTGATTGGATCAACCCCGGTTCGCTGAAATTTCCCGGCGTGCCGGTCGTGTGCCTCGACCTTTCCAGGGATTCCAACCCCTGTCAGCTGGGCGATTCGGTCAAGCTCGTAACTCCGCCCAACTGCCTGCCGATGGACCCCGTTTGCCAGGCGCTTCAGACCGCCGCGTCGCAGATTCAGAACATTCAATTAACCGCCTGCGGCGCGCACAAGCTCATGAATTTCGAGATCGCGCTCCAGTGGCTTTACTCCACGAGCATTAACGCCACGCTTAATACCCAACCGGCACTTCAGGAACTCATCCGCGGCCCCGGGCTCGTGCCCGAGGAAATTCTTCACTTCGCGCGCATCGAAACACTTCAGAGTTACGTCAACGAGCCTTCCAAAACAGTTACCGTCGCGGGCCTGAACCAGATCGAGGAGGTGGCCGACCAGGCCAAAACCGAGCGCTCGGTTCTGGCATTCAGAACCGTGATGGGAAATCTCAATCAAAGGGTATTTGATCCGGATTCGGTCGAGATGAAGGAGCTCATGCCCGATTACATGCTTTTGATCAAAAAAATCACGCCTTCGATCGAAGTGCCCGTCGTGTTGTTCGAGGATCCGTCCGCGGGGAGCGCCGGCAACATTCCGAATTCCAACGCGAAGGACTCCTGCAAGCTCGATCTCACGTATGTTTCGGCGAAACCCATCGTCGGCGTTTACAAAGTTCCCGATTCCACGGTTTTTTACGCGGTCAAACTCAAGGCGAAAGCGCGCCTGCTTTTCAATCCCTTTCCCTTTGGAAAATCCCCCGACAGCGACGGCATCGAGCTTACGGCCTATGCCGCTGCCAAGCCTTTCGGCTCACGCATCGGCCCGCCGCTTTCCGAAGAGATGTTCTACAAGGTAGGGCGGGCGGCGGGTTTTACTCCAAGGGAGATCCACTATCCGTTTCTCCCGATCAGCGAGGATTGGACGTATGAGCATCGTGGCGTTCTGCAGGCCTTCGCCGGGTCTCTGCAGTATCACAGCCAGGGCACCCCGCTGGATCTGATCTCGGAGTCCTCGCTTCGGCAGACGCTTAACGCCGCGCAGTTTCCAGACGAAGTAGAAGTCGGAAAATACAACATCCCCGTGAACTCCGAAACCTTGGTCGACAAGAAAAATGGGATGATCCGTTACTTCGACCTGGACAAAAACTCAGGCAATTCGAGCTGTCCGCCGGTATTTGACGCGGGAAATCCGATCTACACGCTTTGGGCGCCGATCCTGCCCCCCGGGGGAAGCTTCGAGGAGCTTAAAGAGCGCATGAAAGCGGAGATCGAACAAAATGTGAGTGCTACGACCACGACAACCGCTCAATTTGGACCGCTGGACCAGGTTCGTGCCAAAGTCTCACAGTTGTTTTTGGACCAGTTCGCGACCTATCAGCAGACCTTGAGGGCCTGCGGCAATTTCAATGTCGCACGGCTTCACGATCCGCTTGCGCATGGCGTCTTTTCGGAGGGTGGAGCGCCGCGGACTCAAATTCCCGGAAAAATCGTCGATATCCACTCGACCGCGAGGCTAGCGACGTCCTATACGACGGATAAGGCACAGGAGTATTATGTCGCCGGCCGCGACGGGTATTCGGTGAAGTTCATCGCGATGGCGGACGCGCTCAAGTACGCCCGGCGCGACGACCTCAAGGGCGAGAAGGCCGACGCCGAAAAGGTGCGGCATTGAAAGACATTTTTATTTGCAAACCGCAAAAGGCTGTGTGAGTTTTCTTTGTACACAAATTTAAACCTATAAACAGGAGTCACGAACCATGGCCAAGAAAAAGGCGAAAAAGAAAGCTGCCCGCAAATCCAAGAAAGCCGCACCGAAGAGAAAGGCCGCGAAAAAGTCGGCCAAGAAATCGGCCAGCAAAGCAGCCAGAAAGGCCGCGCCGAAACGAAAGGCCGCGAAGAAATCCGCGAAAAAGCCGGCCAAGAAAGTAGCCAGAAAGGCCGCGCCGAAAGCCGCTCCGCGCTCCAGCATGACCTCGTCGGTTCTTTCCGGCTTTGCCGGGGGTGCCGCGGGCGCGGCACTCGGCTCCGCGGTCTCGTCTGGCTTCGGTTCGTCGAGCTACGGATCGCCGCAGTACGGCTCGGCCAAAGATTCTGAAGAATAAGCGGATCAGAGCTTACGTGATTGAAATAAAAACCGGCTTGGCAAAAACCCAAGCCGGTTTTTTACACTCGGCCGTCACGGCCTCGCACCATTCGGGCTGAAAATGGAAATCCGCGACGTCATCCACGGTACGATCGAAGTCACCGACGCCGAAACCTTCGTCATCGACTCGCCGTTTTTTCAGCGGCTGCGCAACATCAAGCAGCTGGGCTTTGGCGAGAACTCGTTTCCCGGCGCCACTCATAACCGATACATCCACTCTCTGGGCGCGCTTCACTTGGCGTCGGTCGCGTTCGACAACGTATTTTCCGGCGCGGACGGGCTGATCGCGCGCCGCCCGAAAGACGCCGCAAGGCTGCGCGCAGCGGTGCGCATGGCGGCGATGCTTCATGACGTCGGCCACGGACCGCTTTCGCACACGACCGAGTTCGCGATGCCGCTTGTCGAGCGGCTTGGGCTGCAGAAACTCGCCTGCGTGCCGGGAAGAACTTGCGCGTTCACCGAGCCGCGCCAGGCCAACCACGAGGACTACACTTTAAAAATCATTCTTCAGAGCTCGATGACCGACGTGCTCAAGCGCGTATTCAGGCCCTTTGGCGTCGAGCCCCTTCACATTGCTGCCATCATCAGCGACGCGATTTATTGCCCTGAGGATTTTTTCACCGTCGACGGGATCGATTACCGTCCGATCCTGCATCAGTTCGTTTCAAGCGAGATCGACGTCGATCGCATGGATTACCTGCGGCGCGATTCGTTTCATGCGGGGGTGAGCTACGGAAAGTTCGACGCCGACTGGCTTCTCTCGAATCTCAGCCATCATCTGGACGGCGGGAAATGCTACCTTGCGCTCAAGCATCGCGCGCTGTACACGTTCGACGATTTTCTGATCTCGCGGTTTCACATGTTTCTGATGGTGTACTTTCATCACAAGTGCGTGGTGTACGACGAGCTGCTGGGACGGTACTTCCGGTCAAGCGACTGCGACTACGCGATCCCGAGCGACATCGAAAAGTACATCTACTTCGACGATTACCATCTCTATACGCACCTCGCGCGTTCCCGAAACGATTGGGCGCAGCGCGTGTACCACAAGCGCCCGTACAAGATGCTCGTGGAATTCCACAGCGGGATCCCCCTGGGCGCCGAAAATGCCGCCGAGCAGAAGCGCCTGCGCGACAAGGCCGTCGCGGAGCTGCGGGAGAAGGGAGTCGACTTCATCGAGAAGACGACGACCGGCGAGCTTTCGAAATATTTCCGCGCGGGATCGGCAAACGACGGCAGGCTTCCGATCTACGTGCGCTACGACAACGGCTACAGCCCGGTGAAATTCATTCCGCTCGAGGAATGCACCGATCTGTTCGCGCGGTATCCCGAGAATCGCTCGATTACCCGAATTTACGTGCCCTAAAAGGCTCCGGCATCGGGCAGCCGGCATCCGCGTTGGTGGTCGTGGCCGCTACCGTTGCCCGTTACCGGGACTGCTTGCTCGACTGCCAGTTTGCCTGAATTTACGCCGCGATGATTTGAATCGGATACTTCCTGAAGACAGCATCCGACGTCATGATGGGAATCCCCTCCACCCCCGCCTGCGCAATCAACATTCGATCGAAGGGGTCCTTGTGGTGGGGCGGCAGCGAATACACCTTCGCGGCGTGCTCGAACGTGATCGCGAGCTTTGAAAATGCAGGCGATTCAAAGCGTTTCCTGAAATAGTTTTCCGGAGTTTCCTCAAGTCTTAATTTCTGAAGCGATACCTTGATCACCACTTCCCAAACCGTCGCGGCGGATACGAAAACCTGGTTGGCGGGGGCGTCGATGAGAGCCGCGGCTCCGCGCGAGAGCTTTTCGTTATCCTCGAAATACCAAAGCAGGCACTGCGTATCGATGAGGAAGGTCATTCGTCCTGTCCTTTGTCTTGGCCAATGAAGAATTCCGGCGAGAGGGATTCGTTGAAGTCCGGGGCCATCCAAATCCTTCCTTTGTCGATCCCTCGGAGCTCGGAGCGCGAAAACTTCGAAGAGATCGGCATAAGGCGCGCGATCGGCTCACGTCCTCTGGCGATGACCACTTCCGCCCCGGCCTCCACCGTTCTCAGAATTTTCGACAGATGGGTTTTTGCCTCGTGGACGGTGTACTGCTTTGGTTCCTTCTCTGAGCTTTGTTGTTTTGCGCGCTTTGCCACAAATACAATTTTAGGACTAGGTATTAGCTAAGTCAAGGACTAAGTCTAAATACGAAGAGAAATAATTGACTGCGACGTTCGGATGTCATGTGACATATGATCCGGCATCGGGCATTCGGCATCCGCGCCGGTGGCCGTTTTCGTTGCCAGTTTCGGTCTGCCCGATTGCCCGCTGCCTTTTGCTTGTCGGTACGCGATGTGCAGGCTCGCGAGCCCGTTGAGGAAAGGAGGCTGGAATGTTTAACACCCTCAAATATGCTAAAATTCTGGAAGAGGTCGGGTTTTCGCGCGAACAAGCGGAAACTTCGATCAAGATCCTGGTGGATATTATGGAAGACAGACTTGCTACCAAAGATGACTTGCAGAGATTCATGACAAAAGAGCAATTCTTGGTTTTTAAAGATGAGTTTTTGGAATTCAAGATTGCGACAAAACATGAATTTCAAGAAGTGCGGCAACTCATAACGCAGGTCGAGTCGAAGCTTACGATTCGAATGGGGACCATGCTTGCCGCTTCAATCGCGGTTCTGACCGCGCTTCAAAAACTCATCTAATTCCAGAATCGTACCAGCTTTCGCTTCAGCTTCATCGCGGTTGTCCTGAAGTAAAGCTCCAAGCTATGTCAAAGATCAACTCAACAGAGCTGCGCTCAGGGTAGTTTTGAACTTGGCTGAAGGTTCGGCCAGGCCGACCGCGAAAGCGCTGCCGATTTTATTCCATTGCCCTCGCGTCTGCGCGAGAAGTGCAGGCCTTGCTCGAGATTCTTGGCCGAAAAGAACTACATGCGATCAGCGATCGCGTGGGCGCGTGCCTTTACCGACTCTGGCATCCGAGATGAAGAGCGGTTGAGAATGCCTGAGTGCGACATTCGGATGTCACGTGACATGTGTTCAGTGCAGCTCATTTTCAACGAGATGCGCGCGTTTGAAGAAAATATCAAAAGACTCAGGCTCAATAAGCGCTATTTCAAGGAGGGGGCCTTCGAGGCCTACGTAAATCTGTTTCTGTTTTGCGAGCGCAAGGAGCTCTACAAGGGTGAAGTCCGCATGGAGGTAGCGGCCTCTGCCGAAAGATCGGGCGGTTGTTACCGAGGGTGATGTGAAGAGGGGACGGGACTCAAAATGCTTCCTCAACTTTGTGGCTGCCTTAAATGCCTTAAGAGTGTGGTTATTGAGCCCGTGATAGAGAGTGACGCGCGAACCTCGTTGATATTGAGACAATAGAGCCTCGGCGGACCCGGTCGTACGATAATGAAACCGCTGCTCTGTCGCGTTCCACTCAAACCAGGGCTGGTGTTCGACAAGACTGCGAATTGTTCGCCTTTGCTCGGATACGCTAATTCTCCAGAAATTGTGGGCGCTTTTTCGGTAAAAGCCGTCCGCAAAAACATGACCGTTAAAAAAAACGATACTTCCGCACCCTTTGTCCACGGTCGAGCAAGGATTAGTGATGAGGTGAAATGGATTCAGGTGAGAGTTCTGAGCAGTTTCTTTGGAAAACGAAATAGCCTGAGGGGACACCGTTCCCTTGAATCCCTTGAAAACAGTCAGGTCAATGAAGCCGTCCAACTGAAGAGTTTTTAGATCTGACTGAATGAAAAAGTGATCGAGATCATTCTTGGGTACATTTTTCATCTCGCTGAAAAGGGATTCGAGATACTGGTCAAATTTGGTGATTTGAACGTGGTTTTTTGAGGATTGAAGAAATGCGGCACAGTCGTCGGAGCGGCATATGGAAACGGAGCTGCCGAAAATCAGAATGATGAGAAGAATTTTCCTCATAGTATCTTTGTCGGAAACATATTCGCCCGACTTGAATACCTGAGTGTGACATTCGGATGTCACGTGAGCCAGGACGGTCTGCGAAGCGACATGCGTTCCGGCATCGGGCATCGGGCATCCGGCAGCCGAACCGGTAACGGTGACCGTATTCAGTTTGCGGCTATAATCCTTTGCTTTAAAACGCGCTTCTTGCTCGGGAGATTAGACCAAGCCGAGCAGCCTCTTTCCATGAGAGCCTCTGGTTAAAAACTGCACCCAGAGCCACCTCACGTCCGTCTTATATAGTGGGCAATTACGGTCGCCAAAAAATACAAAATTCTGGCTAAGACAAAGAGAAACCAGGGTTTTTGCTTTAGTTTTTTTAGCGCCGACCGACAAGAGTAATAACAGTGCTTATTACGTCTCATTCAGATCACCTCCTTCTGTCAGGAAAGAGGTAAATTCCATCTACTCCGCCCGGCTTGGCGGGAAGTGCTTCAGCAAAACTGATGCCGTCCTTTTAGTTCAAGAACTGGGAACATTTCCATATATCAGTTCTAAAACCCTAACGGTTTTTGCCATTGAAATCCCTGGGGGGGGGTAACCTGATCCTAGGAGAGAAAAACATGCCAAAATATATTGCTCTAATTGCGGTCCTGCTTTGTTCAGTCGCTGTCGCAGGTGAGAATCATGAGTCCGCTACGAAGGGCGCCAAGTGCCAAATCACGTGCGGAAAAATGCGCTTTGTAATGCGACCAGGAGATGAAATCAAGCTCGGAGAAACCGAATATGCGAAGCCAGAAGGAACTCTTCATGAAGCATTCAAAAAATCGAACTGCAAGCTCCTCTCCCTGAATATGGTCATGAACGAAAAGGAGCTTCGCTTTGAGCGCGTGGAAGCTGATCCGCCGACCATGTATGGAGTCAATATTCTCGCGTTGCCCGAAGGCGATTCGCGGAAAGTGACTTCTGTTGGTCCTGTATCAGCGGAATGCGTTCGAAAAGGAAGGTTTAAGTTCAAAGATATTACGGCTGCGTCTTCGGTGAACGAAGCTTCGATTAAGGGGAACGTAATCCAGCATGAGGCTGATCACGGTAAAGGTGATCCAACTTCGGGTGCAAAACCAATAAAGTAAACGCGCGGCAATCCAATGGGACTGTTGAAAAACTCGATCCGCTAAATTTTTTGGAGGCTCATCCGCTTTTAAATTTGAGCTGAGGATCTCTTTTTTCTGGTAAGCTGTCTTTTTCAACAGGCCCCAATGTTTCTTGAGCAAGCTTTGCGCAGAAACTCTTCGTATTACGGAGCATGCGCACCCGGTTACCGCTTCCGCTGCCCGTTCCCGTTTGCCCGTCTGCCTGCTTGCCTGATTTTTTTCAGGTTCCGTGCGCGTAATCGCTGCCGTAGCGAACCTGCTCGTCAGTGAGCTTGTCGATCCGAATGCCGGTGGCTTCGAGCTTGATCGAAGCGATTTCCTGGTCGAGCTTCGGATCGAGGGTGTACACGTCGGCCTTGAGGTTTTTTCCTTCGCGCGACATGAAGAGCATGCCCTGAAACTGGTTGGCGAAGCTCATATCCATCACCTCCGACGGATGGCCTTCGGCGGCGGCGAGGTTCACGAGCCGGCCTTTTCCTAATACGTAAATACGATGACCGTCGGCCATCGTGTGCTCGTCGTTGTTCGGCCGCACCTCGCGCGTGTTTTTGGCGAGTTTCTCGAGGTCGCCGAGATTGATCTCGCAGTCGTAGTGGCCCGTGTTGCAGACGATCGCGCCGTCTTTCATCGAGCGGAAGTGGCGGTCGACGATCACGTCTTTCATTCCGGTCGCGGTGATGAAAATGTCGCCGATCTTGGCCGCCTCGTCCATCGGCATGACCCGATAGCCTTCGAGCGTGGCTTTCAGCGCCGCCGTCGGCTTGATCTCGGTTACGATGACGTTGGCGCCCATTCCGCGCGCACGCGAGGCGCAGCCTTTTCCGCAATGGCCGTAGCCCGCGATCACGAAGTTCTTGCCAGCGAGCATCACGCTCGTGGCGCGCAGGATTCCGTCGATCGAGCTCTGGCCTGTGCCGTAGACGTTGTCGAAATCCCATTTCGTCTCGGCGTCGTTGATCGCGACGACGGGGTATTTCAGCGCGCCGTCTTTGGCCATCGCGCGCAGGCGGTGCACGCCGGTGGTCGTTTCCTCGGTTCCGCCGATGACGTATTTTAAAAGCTCCTGGTGTTTGTTGTGCACGCTGAAGATGAGATCCGCGCCGTCGTCCAACGTAAGTGTGGGTTTGAAGTCGAGCGTGCGGTCGATGCACCAGTAGAATTCCTCGCGCGAAAGGTTGTGCCAGGCGTAGATCGAAATGCCGTCGGCCGCGAGTGCGGCCGCGATGTCATCCTGCGTGGAAAGGGGATTGCAGCCCGACCAGCTCACCTCGGCGCCCGCCGCGGCAAGCGTGCGGACGAGCACGGCGGTTTCTTTAGTCACGTGCAGGCAGCCGGCGATGCGCTGGCCTTTGAGAGGCTTGGTTTTGGAATATTTCTCGCGGAGCCGCATCAATACCGGCATTCGGCTTTCAGCCCATTCGATTTTGAGGCGTCCTTGAGCGGCGAGTTTTTCGTTGGCGACCTTGTAATTGGCCATGGAATCTCCGTTTTCGTGTTGATGTGAGGCGGACTTTAATGGCTTTTTAGCGTGCTGTCCACCTGCCGTCGGCGGGCTAGCCCAGTGGAACGACGGAATTCAGAGCAATGAGCGCGAAAACGGCCGCGGTCTTGATCAGCGTGATCGCGAAGATGTCTTTGTAAGACTCGCGGTGCGTGAGGCCTGTGATCGCGAGCAGAGTGATCACGGCGCCGTTGTGGGGAAGGGTATCCATTCCTCCAGATGCCATCGCGGCAACGCGATGAAGAAGACCCGGACTGATGCCGGCGCTGGCCGCCCAGGAGAGGTAGTCTTTTCCGAACGCGTCAAGCGCGATGCTCATGCCTCCGGAGGCGCTGCCAGTGACTCCGGCGAGCACGTTTACGGTGATGGCTTCTGAAAACAGCGGGCCCGAACCCGCGCGCATCCCCATCAGGGCGTTCGCGATCGACTGAAAGCCGGGCAGGGTTTTGATGACGTTCCCGAAACCGACTTCGGATGCCGTGTTCATCACGGCGAGCAGCGCGCCGGTTACGCCGGCGTTGATCGCGAGCGCGACCCCGCCTTTTACGCGGCGTGGATTAAGAAGAATGGCTGCGATGATTCCGGCGGCGACGGCGATGATGAGAGCCCAGTTATTGACCGCGCTTTCGAGCGCATGCGGATCGAACTTCACCGCCGCCGACGAAGAGGCCAGCGCGGCGAGATTGATCCTCGGGAAGACGATTTTTTGCAGGAGAAGTGTCAGGCCTACCACGATTGCAAGAGGCAGTGCCGCGAGAGCGGGATGTGGAACGTCGGCGGTCGCGGTTGTCAGCGAAACCGCGGAGGCCGGTTGCTCGGAATGAGGAGGAGCCGCATCCTGAGGGAGTTCGGCGCGCGACACGCGCCGCAAGCAAGCAATAGCCGCCTTCTTGCGCTGCCGTTCCAGATAATACAGCCCGGATACGAAGACCAGGATCGCGCCGAGCGTTCCGAAGAGCGGTGCGGCGTACAAATCCGTTCCGAAAAAACGCATCGGGATCGCATTCTGGATCTGGGGCGAGCCCGGCAGAGCGTCCATCGTGAAGGTAAACGCCCCAAGCGCGATGGTTCCCGGAAGCAGGCGCTTAGGGATGCCCGCTTCGCGGAAGAGCGAGTCGGCGAAGGGGTACACCGCGAAGGCCACGACGAAAAGGCTTACGCCACCGTAAGTCAAGACGGCGCAAGAGAGGACGACGGCGAGTATCGCGCGCTTAGCGCCAAGGGCGCGCATCACGGTTCTCGCGATCGATTCAGCTGAGCCTGAGACTTCCATCGCCTTTCCGAAAACGGCTCCGAGAAGGAAGAACGGGAAAAACGTTTTTACGTAGTTGGCGAGGTTCGGAAGGAAAATCTCGGTGTAGGTCGGAAGAAGCGGAAGCCCCGAGAAAGCAGCCGCGAGTAAAGCGAACACCGGGGCGAAAAAGATCACCGAGTAGCCACGATAGGCCATCCACATGAGAAGCCCGAGACCGATAAGAACGCCGAATGTTGCGATCATGAATTTTCCTCGAATATCGCTTTGTGAGAGCGAACTCAAGAAGGAATTAGGTTTGGCCCGCCCCGCGCGTCCTCAAAAAGAGAACGGACCGGGGAGAGAACCGGTCCGTCCATTCGGGCAATCAGAAGGCGCGGGAGAGAGTAGAGAGAGTGAGAGAGCCCGCGCCCTCTTCGGTGAAAAATATATCCTTTGCGCCGCGTGCCGCGCGGCGCGAGTCTTACTGTGACTGCGAGCGAACGCGGTGACGCTTGATCGTCTTTTTTCCGCCGACTGCCGGGCTCGGGCGGTACGAGGTCTTCATCACGCGTTCCATCGGAGCCGACACGCGCAGGGGCAGTGCCTTGCGGTGGAGCTTTTCCTGGCCCGAGAGCCGTTCGATGTCGGAGTCGAAGTCCAGCGACTTTTCCTTCGAGATGCGGATTTCGTGGAGATTCTGGTAGATCGCCGTGTCGTTGGCGATCTCAGCTGAGCGGGGAACGCTGGCGAACGCCGCCGGAATGCCCGCCGCCATGAGCAGGGTCGCCGCTTTGAGCAGTTTTCGTTTTGATTTCTTGAGGTTAAACATTTTCATTCTCCTATTTCAATGGCACTTTCTCTCTGAAAGTGCTCGCCGGTCGCTCGCCTATGAGCAAGGCCGGTGCCAAGTTGGTGGGCAGGGGTGGGATATGGCAGTTTCTTATTATTTTCAAACAGTTAAAACAGAAGCAGCCAGGCCGCATCTCGCGTGCCTGGCTGCTCCATTGTGTCGATCCTTTAGTCGGTCGCTAGGAATTCAGACGGTATCATGAATGCCGACTGCCTATTACGCGCCTTTACGGCGCGTGCATTGCGCGTGTATTACGGCGCGGGTACTGGTTCGGGAATCGGCTTACTGCCGTGATCGCGGCTGAACAGGTCCTTGAAGAACTTGTAGATGCGTGCGCCGCCGTCCTGGCTGAACTGAAACAGGCCCTTACCGAAGAACTCGTTCACGATGGCGACGTTACGGCAGAAGGTCGCGGCTTTTGGGCCGGGATTCTTTTCGATGCCGCAGGCGTTATCCACCGCGATTTTAATGAGTGCGGCGGGGATGAGCACCGCGAGCGCGGTATTCATCGGAATGTACTTTTGGATGAGATGGCCTTCGCCGACGTACGTCGGGATCGCGC
Organism: Deltaproteobacteria bacterium; assembly: GCA_016186905.1. Taxonomy (GTDB): domain Bacteria; phylum Bdellovibrionota; class UBA1018; order UBA1018; family UBA923; genus JACPKS01. The sequence continues at coordinate 17,576 of JACPKS010000056.1, read as the reverse complement.
CACCGAGAATCGCGACGACGTAAACCCAGGCTTTTGGCTGTTCAGGATCGTTTGAGCGTTTTCCGCTGATGAGTCCCGTGAGGAATCCCGAAACGATGTATCCGGGCGCGTAGACGATATCGGTGACCGTGTTGCCGATGTGGCCGATGATCCGAAGCGCCGCCGTGGCGCCCGACTTCACATTGGCCTGAAGCTTGGGCCGCAGTTCAGGATCAAACGCGGACGCGCGCATCTGGTCGGCAAGGGCGAGCAGCGTTTCGCGCGATTCAGGGGTAAGTTCGACGCCTTTTACTTTCAGGGTCTCGACGTGAGCTTCAATGCGATCGGCTTGGTCAAGCATCAGGTTCTGCAGTTCGACGTCGCTCATCGAATCGACGGCGCCTTCAAGCTGTTGGGCTTGTTCCTGAAGTGAGTAATTCTTAGGCATGACTTCCGAGGATGCGAACGCGTTGGCACCGAGTGCGAGTGCGCAAACCAGTGCGAGAATTCCAGTTTTCATGATCATAGCTCCTTTAACGATGAAGCGCGTCCGTGCGCGGATACACTGCAAAATTTACCTAACGCTAGCGACGGTAAGCGATGATGTCATGCCGCGCGATGTCGAGAAAAAGGTGCCGAGTCAACTCCGACACAGGTCGCGCCGAAGAGTCTCAAGAGAGAGGCTAAGGAATGAAGAGCAGTGCCGCCAAACAACCGCCGTCCCCGGCAAATCCGGAAGTTCCAAAGGGGTTTAACTTCGTGCTGGCGAAGCTCAACGATATTCCGACGCTCCCCATCGTGGCGACGAAGGTGAACGAGCTCATCAATAACCCGAACTCCAGCTCCTCCGACATCGCCGAGGTTCTCAAAAAAGACCAAGTCCTCACCGCGAAAGTGCTTCGCCTCATCAATTCGCCGTACTACGGAATTCCCGGCGGCGTGACCGACGTCAAGCGCGCGTTGGCCTATCTTGGATTCAACACGCTCGCGCAGTTGATCCTCGGCATGAGCGTGTTCTCGCTCTTTCCGGCCGATCAGAACGAGGAATTTCCGCTGCTCGCTTTCTGGAAGCACGCGCTCGCCACCGCGGTGTGCAGCGAGATGATCGGCAAGCAGATCCGCTATCCGAGGCCCGAGGAATGTTTCACGTGCGGCCTTCTGCACGACATCGGAAAGATCGTCATGTACCAGATCGCGCGCGGCATGCTGGTCGAAATCGTGCGCCACGCGAAGAAAGGCGCGAAAAGTTTCGCGCAGACCGAGGTCGAGCTCGATGTTCCGGGGCACGCGTTCCTGGGCGAGCACATCGCCGCGAAGTGGGGCCTTCCGCAGGTCATCCGCAAAGCGATCCGGTTTCATCACCAGGATGTCCGCGAGATGACGACGATCTTCGCGTCCGAGCGGCAGGCGATTCAGATCGTCTCGCTCGCGAACTCCCTCACCGTGAATATCGGAATCGGGCATTCAGGCGACTACTCGAGCGGCGGCCTGCAGCCCTACATGCATCAGGTGCTGGGTCTTGCCGAAGCGGACGTCGAGAAGATCAAAGAACAATGCCGGGAAGAGATGAAGAAGGTAGGAGGATTTCTTGCAGCGTACCTCTAAAAAGAAAAAGGAGTTCGCGAAGCCCGCCCTAAGGGTCATTCCCGGCGGCATTCCCTCGCGCGCGGGCGACGGAGGGCCGTCGCCGCGTACGGCCGATCACGCGCGTTTCGAGGCGCTCTTCGAGAATGCCAACGACGCGATCCTCGTCGTGGATTTAAAGCGCATGCGAATCACGAGCGCCAACCACGCGCTGCTCGAACTGACGGGTTATCTGCGCGAAGAGGTCGAGGGCCAGCCGGTGAGCCTGCTGTATTCGGCGCCGCTCTCGTCTTCGGGCGCCGAGGGCGGCGCAAGCCCCCCCGGCGGGATCGAGCGGCGCGGTTTTTCGGCCGCGCACGTGCGGAACTCGGGCTTTTTCGAAGACGTCGTGCTGGTGCGCAAAGACGGCTATCCGCGCTTCGTCAGCATGTCGGTGCGAACGCTCAAGATCGCGGGGCTTCCGGTGGCGATGTGCATCCTCCGTGACGTCACCGAAAAGAAAAACATGGAGCGCGATCTCATCACCAAGCACACCGAGCTTCGCGACGCGTACGTGCGGCTCGAAAAAGCGAACGCCGAGATGGCGTTGATGCAAGAGACGCTCGTGCAGTCGGGCAAGCTCGCGGCGCTCGGCGAGCTCGCGGCCGGCATCGCGCACGAGCTCAACCAGCCGCTCACGGCAGTCAAGGGTTTCGCGCAGGAAGCGCATGCGGTGCTTCAGGCGGACGGTTCCGATGCGTGCGACATCGCGAGCGCGCACATCCACGAAGTTTTGAGCGCCGCGGGCAAGATGCAGAAGATCATCGCGCATCTCCGGAATTTCAGCCGCAAGAGCACCGAGGACTTCGAGTGGGTCGACGTGCACTCGGTCATCGAGGAATCGCTCGTCATGCTCGACAAGCAGCTCAAGAGCCGCGGCATCGTCGTCGAGCGGCAGTTCCAGCGCGACCTTCCCAAGATTTACTGCAATCCCTTCCAAATCGAGCAGGTCTTCATCAATCTCGCCACGAACGCGCGCGACGCGATCGAGGCGAAAAAAGAATCCTCGGGCCGTATTTCGATCGCGACGTCGAAATCCCCCGAGGGAATGGTGGTCGTGCGTTACGAGGATAACGGGATGGGTATTCCCGAAAACGTGCGCTCGAAGATTTTCAATCCCTTCTTCACGACGAAGGAGGTTGGCAAGGGGATGGGGCTGGGTCTTTCCATCTCGTACGGAATCCTCTCCCGGATCAACGCCTCGATTCTGGTCGAGTCGTCGCCTGGGAAGGGATCGGTTTTCACGGTGAAGCTGCCGGTCGATTACCGGAAGCACTAAGGAATTCTTGGGGGAACGATGAGCATACGCATACTCGTGGTGGACGACGAAGAAACGATCCGCAAGCTGCTTACGGCGCGCTTCGCGCGCGAGGGCTGGACGGTCGAGTGCACCGAGGATGGGCGTCAGGGCGCCGAGATGGCGGTGTCGACTGATCCCAACGTGATCGTGACCGACATCAAGATGCCGGGGCTCGACGGGTTTCAATTCATGGATGCCGTTGGCGCGGGCGGATGCGAGTGCCCCATCATCGTGATCACGGGGCACGGCGAAAAAGAATGCGCCATCGAGGCCATGCACAAAGGAGCGTTCGATTACCTCGAAAAACCCTTCGATATGGATCAGATCGCCCTCGTCGTAAAGAGAGCGGCCGAGCGGGACGCGCTTCGGCGCGCGAACCAGGCGCTGATGAAGGAGCTCGAACAAGCGAATCGAAAGCTCGAAGGGCAGCTTGAGGTCAAAAGCGAGCTGCTCGAACGCGTCGTGAAAGACACGCAGGACGACGAGATTCTCGTAGGATGTTCCCAGCACATCCAAAATTTAAAAGAAATGATCCGCACGATCGCCGAGAGCTTTCGCGGCGAACATGATCCGGTGGTGCTCGTGACGGGAGAGTCGGGGACGGGCAAGGAAGTCGTCGCGCGCTACATCCACGAGGCGACGTTTGGCTCCAATGGCGGTTCGGGCGGCGGATCCGGCACGGAAGGTTCGGGTAAAACGGCGGGCAAACCGTTTGTGGCCGTGAACTGCGCGGCGTTTCCGGAGCACCTGCTCGAAAGCGAGCTCTTCGGCTACGAGAAGGGCGCTTTTACGGGTGCTGCCGCGCGCAAGCTGGGCCTCTTCGAGCTCGCCTGCGGCGGGACGCTGTTTTTGGACGAGATCGGCGAGATGGATTTGAAGACGCAGGCGAAACTTCTGCGCGTGCTGCAGGAGCGCATGATCCGCCGGATCGGCGGCTTGAGCGATATACCGGTTAACCCGCACATCGTGGCCGCGACGAACCGCGATCTTGCAAGAGCGGTTTCAGAGCGCGCGTTTCGCGAGGATCTTTATTATCGCTTGAACACGATTCCCTTGGCGATAGCACCCCTGCGTTCGCGGTCCGAGGATATCGAACCGCTCGCGCGGCATTTTTTGAAGAAACTTTCCATCGGCCGCGGCAAGCGCTTCAAGGGATTTTCGACCTCGGCCGTGCGCGCGCTGACGGCCTACTCGTGGCCGGGCAACGTGCGCGAGCTCAAAAGCGTGATCGAGCGCGCGGTGATTCTCGAGCGCGGGACCCAGATCGAGCTTTCGCACTTGCGGCAGGAGCATCTGCAGGCGCTCCGCGAACCCGCGAAGACCGGCGGAGTTTCAATGAGCGGCGGCGACTTCGCGGGCGAAGGAGCCACTGTGGTGAACATGCCGATGGCATCCGCGCAGGGTACGAACTCACCGGCGTCACTCGCGGCTGGGGCCGTTGAAAAGGTCGGCGAGTTCGGACTCACCGCGCTTCGCAAAGAAATGGACGAGAATTTCGTGAAGCAGGTGCTGATCGAGGCGATGACTCTCGATCAGGGCAACGTCTCTTCGGTCGCGCGCAAGCTCAAGCTCGACCGCGCGAACCTTCTGCGCATGCTCAAGCGCTTCCATATTGAGGCGGAGTTGTTTCGGCAGAAAAAGGCGGGCTAGCGGCGGTTCTGTTCAGCTATTCAAAATCTTGAATAGCGGGGTAGTCTGTGCTGGGAAGCCCCACTTCCCCACGCGTGCGTACTTGCGACACAGGTCGGTGACGGCGAATCGGCGGGAATTTTCCCTGTTATTTCAACTTCCAGCTTTGGCACGATCCCTGAATTACCTTTCAGTCGAGAGGCGCGAAAGCGCAAGGAGGTTCAAATGCCAGGGATGGTGAATGTCGATGTGGAGCTGGATGTCGTCGTGAGCGAGCTCGAGCGCACGCTCGAGGCGATGGAAAAAAATTATCGAAAAGCGGTGACGAACCTGGGCCTTCTTCGCGCGCGGGCCGAAACCGACGATCTTACGCGCCTGCTGCGCCGGGGGTCGTTTCTGAATAAAGTGGAAAAACTTTTGGACGAGTCAAAAGCGGAGACGCGCGAGGTGAGCATTCTGATGATCGACCTCGACCACTTTAAGACAATCAACGATCGTTTCGGCCATCAGACGGGCGACAATGTTCTCGAAAGAATTTCCGCGATGATCCGCGAATACCTTCGCCCCGGCGATCTCGCCGGCCGCTACGGCGGCGAAGAGATCATCGTGGCGTTGCAGGCGAGCGCGGAAGAGGCGATCATGATTGCCGAGCGCATTCGCGAGGCGGTGAGCGCCTGTCGGATGCAAAGTGCCGAGGCCGCGACACGCGAACTCTCGGTCACGATGAGCGTTGGCATCGCTTCGACCTCGCGCACGGGCTTCAGAATCAAGGCTCTGATCGGAGAGGCCGATCGTGCGCTTTATCGGGCGAAAAAGGAAGGGCGCGACCGCGTGCTCGCAGCATAAAAAGGTGCCGACCTACTTTTCGTGGTGTGGCGCGCTATAAAAAAGTAGCTGCCACACTCGCCGCAAAAGTCCGGGTGGCTGAAGAAGGTTTCGAAGACAAGCGAAAGATCGTTCCTGAAATGCCCCGAGCTTCTCAAGTTCAGGTCTTGGTTTCCGACGAACTAAGCGACTTGATTTATCGAAACAGCGTGTTCCCGATCACGCACTTGAGATAGCGCGACTCCGGCATGGAAGCGAGCACGGGATGATCGGCCGACTGCGAGCCGAAATACGAGATCCGAAGACCGCCGGAGCGCGCATGTGAGGCGCGCGCGACGCATTCCATGAAATCGCCCCAGCTTAAGTGAAAGCTGCATGAGGAAAACGCCGCGAGTCCGCCCGCGCGAAGCATGCCCAAGCCCTCCGCAAAGCAAGCCTCGTGGGCGCGCCGCCCTTGCGCGGCCTGTTTGGCCGAGACGGTAAGCGCCGGCGGATCGACCGCGACGACGTCAAATCCATCTTTGGGCACGAACGGTCGATCGCCGAGTTTGAAGAAATCCGCCTGCACGGTTTCAACACGTGCGCCAAGGTCATTGGCCTCGGCATTGCGACGAAGGCTTTGGAGGGCCGCGCCCGAAACGTCGAGCGCCACAAGCGTGGCTCTGGGATTTTTCCTCAAGACTTGCAAACCCCACGCTCCGACGTACGAAAAGCAATCGAGAACCGCAGGTGCCTCGAGACTGGCGGCGCGGGCCGATAGTTCCGCCCGGCAGTCGCGAAGATCGTAAAAATACCCGGTCTTCTGGCCTTGCTTCAGATCCACGAAAAACCGCACTCCGCCTTCCAGCGCAAAAGGCTCCGACGGCAAACTCCCCCACTCCGAAACCGAAAGCGGCGCGTTCTCGCGCCGGCGCGCGTCGAGGTCGTTGCGCAAAACGCCGCTGTCGACCCCCATGCGCTCGGCAAGCCACTGCTGCAGCCAGAACACGAAGCCGTCGGCCCCCGCCGAGTGGCACTGCGCCACCGCTGCAGCGCGGCCCGAAACCGATTCATACAGATCGACCACGAGACCCGGCACCCCGTCGCTCTCGCCGAACACGAGCCGAAACGAACGGCCGCCCATCCCGCCCGAGGCGATGCGTTCCCCGAACGCACGCATCCGCATTTCCAGCGCCCGGTCCAGCCGCGTGAAGAAAAGCGCGCGCGATTGTTCTTCTGAGCGGAACGGCGCGCGTTCGAACTCGCGATAGGCGATCAATGAGTGCGGATTGAAGTGGCCATATCCGAGCGCTTGGCCGGCGGCGGCCTCCAAAGCGACCCAGGCCCCGGGCGAAAGACTCGCGTCGATGCGCTCGATTTCGTTGGAATAAACCCACGGAAGCCCCGCCGAAAGAATCTTGGCCGAAAATTTCCTGGAACTCTTCTTGAGGCGAATCGCTCCCTTGAGGAACATGCGCGTTGCATGTTAGTGATACTGCAATGAGAAAGAAAGAGGCTTCCACCGTCCTTTTGCTTTTCCTCATCCTTGCATCGGCGACCGGAACCGCAGCAACCGAAACAACCGCGCCGAAGAAGACCGAAGTCGAAAAGCCGCGCGACTTCGCACGCGAAAAACGTTACGACGACCCAAATCAGCCGGCCGTCGTCCGCAAAACCCCACGGCACCCCGATGCTGGAAAACTTGAAGTCGATTTCGATTAGGCCGCCGCATTTTCCGCCGCCGGTGACCGCGGCCTGCGCGAAGCTTCGCGACGCAGGCTACAAGGCGTGGCTTGCGGGAGGGTGCGTGCGCGACATCCTGCTCAACCGTCCGCCCCGCGACTGGGACGTCGTCACGAACGCGCCTCTTGAGACGATCCGCGCGCTTTTTCCGAAGCACCTCGAGGTCGGTGTCGCGTTTGGGATCGTAAAACTCGTTGATCCCTCCGCGCGGATCGACGTGGCGATTTTTCGTCGCGAGTCGGGATATTCCGACCTTCGCCGTCCTGACCGCGTCGAACCGGGGGACGAACGCTCCGACGTCGCCAGGCGCGATTTCACGGTCAACGCGCTCTATCTCGACCCGTTCGAATCAACGGTTTTCGACCTCGTGGGCGGCCACAAGGATCTGCAGCGGAAAACGCTGCGGACGGTGGGCGTGGCCGAGACGCGATTTTCGGAAGACGCGCTCCGCGTGCTGCGCGCCGCGCGCTTTTCAGCACAATTGGGCTTTCGCATCACCGCGCCGACGCTCAAAGCGATGAAGAACTGCGGCCCGCTTTTGAAAGCCATTAGCCGCGAGCGCGTGCGCGACGAGACGTTTCGAATTTTCGAAAGCCGGCGACCGATCACGGGGCTTGAGGCGCTGATGAAGACCGGCCTCTGGGAACAGGTCTTCGGCGTCCGCAAGGCGGCGATCCCGGCCGATTACCGCACGTTGAAGTTCGGCGAAGCGCCTTCCGCGCTCGGATGGCTTTGCGCGCTGGGCGTGACGGGCCTGCTCGGCGATCCCACGCGCGAGCCCGACGAGATCACCGCGCGGTTGACGGGTCTTCTGAAACTTTCCAACGACGAAAAGCGCGTTTTCGCCCGTGTCATACGCGTGTTTGCCGACAGCGCGGCGGTCGCTCCGAACGCTTTGACTTCCGGCTCTCTCGCTGCTTCCGCGCCCGATCCGCTCGACTGGATCGAACTTGCGCGCAAGGAACGACCGGTGCTCGATCTCGCGCGCCGTTTCATCCGCCGCGCGCGCGGCGTGGACATCGAACAGAAGGATGCCGCCAACCGGCTCATCGAACAAAGCCAGCGCTGGGCCTCACGCGATCATGCGGCAAAAACGCTCGTCCCGGCTCGCGAGCTGCTTCGCGAGGGTTTCACCGCGGGCCCCAGGCTCGGTCGCGAGCTCAAACTTCGTCAATGGCGCCAGTTCTGGGAGTTGACAATCTGAAGGACGGGACGGAAAACTTCGGCCATGCGCCTTAAGGCCCGCAAAAAATCCTCCAAACTCGCAACCGTTCCGGCCTCCAGCGTCTCGCAACGCATGACGCTCGACGATTATTTTAGGATGGGTTACGTCTCGCACGTCAACGGTGATCTGCACTCGGCGGCGCAATGGTACGCACGCTCCATCGATATGAGTCCTTCGGCCGTAGGGCACACCTATCTCGCGAAAGTTCTCTGTCAGCTGGGCGAGCTCGACGCCGCCATCGCGGAATGCCGGACGGCTTTGAAGATCGATCCTGAGTTCGGAAACGCGTGGAACGATCTCGGTGCTTACATGCTCGAGAAGCGGCGATTCAAGGACGCCGCGAAATTCCTGGGTCGCGCCTGCCGGTCAAGGGATTACGACCATCGCGAGGTTCCGCATTATCATCTCGCGCGCTGCTACCTTCAGAGGGGCATGCTCATGCGAGCGACACAGGAACTTCGCGAGGCGCTCGACATCAATCCCGACTTCCATTCCGCGAAGGAATTTCTGAACCGCGTGGAAGCTCAGATCCACTAGGTCCACTAAAAGGTGCCGACCTACTTTTCGTGGTGTGGCGCGCAATATCCTATATTTATTCTTGGATTTAAGAAAATCTTGGCATGAATCGTTCATATAGGACGACATGGCGAGAAAAAAAATTATCCAAACTTCAAATTATCCGTACCACATCACCGCACGTTCAAATAACCACGACTATTTCGGAATCGATCCCGATACATTGTGGAATATCTTTAACGACTATCTGCATTTTCTATCGATCGCGTTTCGGGTAAAGACGCATGCGTTCGTGATGATGTCCAACCACTTCCATCTCATGGCGAGCTTCCCAGAATCGAATATGCACGCGGCACTTAACCGATTCATGACAGAGACCTCTCGAGTCATCAATCATTCGCGTAAGACTGTAAATCATACGTATGGGAAACGACACCACGCCTGTCTCATCGACAACGATCTTTACTACGCATGCGCGTATCGGTACGTGTTTCAAAACCCTGTTCGCGCAGAGATCTGTCAGATGGTCGAGGAATACCCCTATTCTTCGTTGAGCGGACTGATTGGAAAGCGCCGATTGGATTCACCGGTTTATGAATACCCGAGCTCATTGGTGCCCCAGGTAGATAACCTCGAACACTTGCTCGCATTTCTGAATCAACCCGTTGCATTGCGAACAGCAGATGCGACGCGCAAAGCATTACATCGAACTCGTTTTAAATTTGCAGGAACTTATTTAGCGTGGACGAGAACCCATGGAGGTTCGTTTTTTGCGGCGCACCACGAAAAGTAGGTCGGCACCTTTTTAAAATCCGCGCTCGGGCATACGGCCGAGCGCTTTTTCCCAGACGGGCACGCTTTCCATGCAGAGGTAGGTGTAGACGCCTGGGGCAAGTTCTCCGAAGCACTTGTTCATGAACTGGAACATCTCGGTGCGCTTGCCGCGCAAGTAGCGCACCTTTCCGTCTTCGCCCGTTACCGAATCTTCCGCGAAGAGCGGCGTATTAGAGCGGCGCTTGAGCGCGATCGATTTGAGCCGCGGCTGATAACGGAGCCCACCGATGCTGACCCAGCGGATCGCCTCGTGCGGGACGCGTTCGAGCAGCGTTTTTACGGAGTCGCGGTAGAGATCCTGCCAGCCTTCCGCGTGAATCATCGGGTCGAAATGAAACGCGATGCCGAAGCCCGCTTCAGCGGCGAGTGCCGCCGCGCGCACGCGCTCGGAAAAGCGCGCGGTGCCGTGCTCTTCGGCGTCGATGATCGCGGGCGGATTCATGCTCCACCCGATCACGACGTGATCCTTGCGCGAAAGTCCCATGAGGTGCTCGACGTTTTTGGATTTGGTTTTGAGCTCCAGCCGCACGTTCGGAAATTCGGCGAGCGCTTCGGCCAAGCGAGAGGAAAACCCGGTGATCGGGTCGAGCGCCAGGCTATCCGAGAGTTCGCCCGTGCCGATGCGCAGCGGCCGCTTCGCCGCCTTGCTCGTCGCGGCGCCAGCGACCGCCGCGCGACCCGCGGCGCCGGCAGCAGAGACGCCAGCCAGCCCGGTGGCGAGTGCCGCTTCGTGCCGCGCGCAGAGTTCGCGCACCTGAGAGATCACGTCGTCTTCGTTCACGTAGAACGTCGTCATCGGCTGGTTCAGGTACGTTTGCAGGTAGCAGTACGAGCAATCGAACGGGCAGTTCGAGACCATGTTGATGACGTGGTACTGGCAGCAGAGCATGTGGTTCGTGCCGGGGCACTGCTTCGTGAACGCGCCGGCATGGGTCGTGAGATGCAGCACTTCTTTTCCGAGCGCCACGGCGTGGTTTCGCGGCGCCGCCATGCGCGGCGCCTTGAAGGCAAGGCGCTGGGATTCGGCGGCAGCGTCGATGATTTCGGGTTTGGCGTAATCATACGGCAAGAGGTCATAGCGCCGCAGGTTTTCGAGAATCCGGCGCGCCGCGGGATATTCGAGAATTTCCGGGCCGGAGATCGTGATCCTGGAAAACCGCTTCATTTCAGCCGCCGTTATTGCTCGTAGATCGCGAAGAGCGCGCGGAATTTTTCGAGTACCGCCGGGTCGCTGATCCATTCCTTGAAATATTCGATGTCCGCGATTCCGCGCGGCGTGTGCGTGATTTTGATCGCGTCGTTCTCGAAGCTCGGATCGCTGTAAACCGACGTCCGCGGAGGCGCTTTCAAATCGCGAAGCTTCTGGATGCGTGCCTCGGAAAGCGCGAAAAGCTCGGGCTGTGCCGTGCGTGAAAGTGTGGCGCGAAATTCCTCGGGCGAACCGTAGTTGCCCGTGAGCAGCGTGCGCGCGGCTTTCTCGCCGAGCTTTCTCAATACCGAAACGATGCCGCCGCAGATTTCCTTGGATTGCTGGGCGGTGAGATTCCATCGGGCGATCGCTTCGACGGCGAGCCTTCGCGTTTCAGCGGGCATCGACTCGAGAAGTTCGAGGCACGAAGGATCCCAGCGGCGCTCGAAGAGAAATTCAAGCTCCGCGCGATCTAAGAATCGAAAACGTTCCCGCCCGGCGAGCGCGCCGAGATGCGGCTCAAGCCCGGCGGCCTTCATCGCGTCGGCGAAATAAGGCGGAAGCCCGTCGCGAGCCACGTCGTGATGAAAATGTTCACTGAGAGTTTTGAGAGCCGCGATCCACTCGGCTTCCTGTGGAGCGCGTGCCGTGAACGTCGTTTTAAGGTACAGGCCGAAGGCCTCGAGTTCCGAAATTTCCTCGCCGGCGGGAACGAGAAAAGGAATGGCCTGATCGGGATCGGCTCCCGTGACTGCTCCTGTAACGCCGCCGCCCAGCGGGTGCCATGCCCAGAGGCGGTCGCTTCGCGCGATGGGGGCGGCCCAGAGAAAAAAATCAGGCGCGGATTCGAATGGGACGGGTTTGCGCAGCCACGTCCACTCGGATGCCGGAAAGTGAAGCGCCTTAAAAGGCAGGTACTGCAGTTTCATTTAAAGCCAGAAACGAAGTTACTGCTTTGCCGGTGTGGTGGTTTGTGCGGGCGCTGCCGGTGTAGCCGTGGTTGCCGGTGCCGCCGTCGCCGATGGCGCTGCCTGTGTGGTTGTGGGCGCCGCCGATGGTGCCGATTGCGTCGTCGCGGCGTTTTCGAACACGGAAGCGCGTCTTCCGGCCTTCATGACCGTGAGCGCGATTGAGGTCAGCATGAACACCGCGGCTGCGCCCGAGGTGAACTTCGTGAAGAAGTTCGCGCCGCCGGAGCTTCCGAAAACGGTCTGACTCGATCCGCCGCCGCCGGCAAAACCCAGTCCGCCTTCTTTTCCGGATTGCAACAGGACGACGATCACGAGAACGACGCACGTAAAGATGTGTAAAACCATGATTAAGGTGTTCATAAGTCCTTCAGCTATACCTTCGCGGGGTTCAAGTTTCAAGGATTCGGGCGAACTGGTCGGGCTTAAGACTGGCCCCCCCCACGAGCACGCCGTCGATGTCGGATTTGGCGAGCAATGCCGCCGCGTTTTCGGCCGTTACACTTCCGCCGTAGAGAAGCGGGAGGCGTCCGGCGTCGTCAGCACCTAGGCTTACCGCCGTCTTTTTTCTCAAGAAAGCGTGCGCCTGCTGGGCTTGATCCGGGGTCGCGGTCTTGCCCGTTCCGATCGCCCAGACCGGTTCGTAGGCAAGGCTTAGGATGGCGGGGCCGGCCGGCAGTTTACCTCGCAGAACCGAAAGAAACGCGTCAAGCTGGCGAGCGAGCACGGCTTCGGTAAGTCCTGCCTCGCGCTCCGCAAGCGTTTCGCCGACACAGTAGATGACGCTCAGTTTAAGGGTTAACGCGCGGCTCAGTCTTTTGGCCGCTGTCTCGTCGGTTTCGCCGAAAAACTGGCGGCGCTCGGAGTGCGCGATGAGGACCCATTCTATTCCGATACTTTTGAGCGTCGCGCCCGAAAGTTCGCCTGTAAACGCGCCTTTTTCTTCCCAATGCAGGTTCTGCGCCCCGAGTTTGACGTGGGCGCGGGCGGCAGCTTTCTGAATTTCAGGACCCAGCGCGTAAGCCGGAGGAAAAATCACGCGGCAGGCGGCGACTTGCGAAGGCGGGGCCGAGGGCGCGCGCGCGTTGAGCTGTTTTTCGAGCTCGGTGAAATAAGCGAGCGCTTCGGCGGGGCCGAAGTTCATCTTCCAGTTCCCGGCGAGAACGCGCGTTCTCAAGTCAGCGCTCCCGGCTGCGTTTTCTTCGTGAACGTGTCGAGGATGTCGAGGCCGGGCAGCCCATTGCCTTCCAAAAACTCAAGTGTGGCGCCGCCGCCGGTGGAGATGTGGTCCAGCCTTGCCGCGACTCCGGCCATGTTCACGGCCGCGACGGTTTCGCCGCCGCCCACCACTTTCAGTCCGGGGCTCTCGGCCATCGCCGCGGCCACGGCCATCGAGCCTTTGGCGTATTCCGGCTTCTCGAACATGCCGACCGGGCCGTTCCAGAATACGGTGCGTGCCTTGCGAAGTTCGGCGCGGAAAAGCTCGATCGTGCGCGGGCCGATGTCGAAGCTGTCGACGTCGTCGGCGGGCAGCAGGAGTTTCACGTCTTTGGCGCGTGCCTTGCCGATCAGGATTTTCGCGTACTCGACCTCGTCGGGTTTCGGTTTTTTCGCGTTCGCGGGAAGTTTAAAGCCGCTATCGCTTGCGAGATTGAAGGCATGCGCCATCGCGCCCGCGATGAGCATCGTGTCGGCCCGCATAAAAAGATTTTCGATCGTTTTGATCTTGTCGGAAACCTTCGAGCCGCCGAGAACCGCGACGTAAGGATGCTCGGGCGATTCCAGAAGCTTGTTTAAGAACCGCAATTCCTTCTTGATGAGAAAGCCGCAGCCGCGAACCGGCATGATCGAAGGCACGCCGTAGGTCGAGGCGTGCTTGCGGTGCGCGGTACCGAACGCGTCGGTGACATAAACTTCGGCAAGTCCCGCGAGAGCGTGCGCGAACGCGGAATCGTTTTCTTCCTCTTCTTTGTGGTAGCGCAGGTTTTCAAGCAAGATGACCTGCGAAGCCTTGAGATATTTCACGATCATCTCGATGCCGTCGCCCACGCAATCGTCGGTAAGCAGAACTTCGGCGCCCAAGAGGCCCGACAGGTGCGTCGCGACAGGCTCGAGACTCAATTTCGGATCGCGGCCGTCAGGGCGGCCCATGTGCGAGGCCAAGATGACCTTCGCGCCCTTTTCCATGAGGTACTTGATCGTGGGAAGCGCTTCGCGGATGCGCGTGTCGTCGGCGACCTTCGCGCCGTCGGCGTCGTGCTTAAGCGGCACGTTGAAATCCACGCGCGTGAAGACGCGCTTTCCAGAGACCTGAAGCTCCTCGACGGACTTAATCATACCATTCTCGAACCCAGGTAGATCGCGAGGTCCACCATGCGCGCGCTGAAGCCCGACTCGTTGTCGTACCAGGCGACGGCCTTGGCGAGATTTCCGGCGATCACGGAAGTCAGCGCCGCGTCTACGGTGCTAGAGTTCGTGTCGCCGTTGAAATCCATCGAAACGAGCGGCTGGTCGCTGACTGCGAAGATGCCTTTCATCCTGCCGCCGGCGGCGTCACGAAATTTCGCGTTGATCTCTTCGCGCGTGGCGGGACGGCCTAGCTCCACGGTGAGATCGACCATCGACACATTGGGTGTGGGAACGCGCACGGCGTAGCCGTCGAGTTTTCCCTTAAGGTGAGGAAGCACGAGACCGATCGCTTTGGCCGCGCCCGTCGTCGTTGGAATCATCGAGAGCGCGGCGGCCCGCGCGCGCCTGAGATCTTTGTGGGGAAGATCGAGCACGTTCTGGTCGTTCGTGTACGAGTGAATCGTGACCATGAGTCCGCGCACGACGCCGAATCCGTCATCGAGCACTTTCACCACGGGTGCAAGGCAGTTCGTCGTGCAGGAAGCGTTGGAAACGATCGCATGCTTCGCGGGATCAAAGCTCGCTTCGTTGATACCCATGCAGATCGTGAGATCGGCGTCTTTACTGGGAGCCGAGATGATGACTTTCTTCGCTCCGCCCTTGAGATGGGTCGAGGCTTTTTCTTTATCCGTGAAGATTCCGGTGCATTCCATCACGACGTCGACGCCGAGATCTTTCCAGGGGAGTGCCGCCGGATCTTTCTCGGCGAAGAGCTTCACGCGGTGCCGGCCCGCCACCATCGTGTTGCCTTCGAGCGAGACCGCTTCTTTCAACGTCCCGTGGACCGAGTCGTATTTGAAAAGATGAGCCGTGACGTCGGGCTTGGTGAGATCGTTGACCGCGACGATTTGGATCCTGTCGTTCGTCAGGGCTTCTCTCAGGACGCGGCGGCCGATTCGGCCAAAACCGTTGATGGCGACTTTGATGGGCATGGGATCTCCTGTCTTTTTGGCACCGCGGCCGTGCAGTGCCGAGCAATATTGGATCTACCTGTATATAGTCCAAACTTCCTTTTCAATAAAGCGTGCGATAACTTCTTTTTCCATGATCGCGCATTACGTTTCGGCTTATTTTTCGGCGTTTTGGAACACGACGCGTGAGGTCGCGCCTTTCCTCGTGGTTGGACTCATGCTTGCCGGCGTATTGCATGTCCTGGTTTCTCCCGCAATCATCCTCTGGGCGCTCGGTTCGTCGGGCTTTAGGGGCGCGGTGCGCGGGGCCGTGCTTGGCGTGCCTCTTCCGCTGTGTTCCTGTGGAGTGCTCCCCACGGCTTTAACGCTTCGAAGGAAGGGCGCCTCGCTTTCGTCGGCGATCGCCTTCATGATCTCCACGCCGGAAACGAGTATTGACGCGCTCGCCATCACGGCGGTCTTGTTGCCCGGAGTTTTTCTTGCGGTCCGTCCGATTGCCGCGATCGCGATGGCGATCCTCGTCGGCGTGATTGTCGAGCGTTTTGCGCAGGCAAGATCTTCTTCCGCGGCCGGAAAAACCGTTTCGGGCGCGGGATTCGCGCCTGCATCCGCGCCGTCCATGGCCGAGGTCTGCCGCGTGTGCGGCCTTCTTGAAGAGAAAAAGCATCTTCACGCGCCCGTCGCGAAGGTTCGCGCCGTCCTGAGATACGCCTTCAGTACGTTCTTCGAGGATATCGGCACGTGGATCGTCATCGGGTTGCTTTCCGCGGCGCTCATCGAGGTCGCGGTGCCGGCTTCGTTTTTCAAATCGGAGTGGTGGCTCTCGCACGCGGGGTTGCAGGTGGTGCTGGCGACATTGGTGGGCATTCCGCTGTATTCCTGCGCGACGGCGACGACGCCGTTCGTGGCCACATTGATCGCCAAGGGGTTGAGTCCGGGTGCCGCGCTCGTGATGCTGCTCACGGGGCCTGCGACGAGTCTCAGCACTTTTTTCGTTCTGAGGCGCGAGTTCGGCGGACGCATCACGTTTCTGTATTATTCCTCGATGATCGCGGTGTGTTTGCTCATGGGAACGGCGCTTAACGCGCTCTGGCCGATGCTCTCGCGCTTCGATGGACTTACGGCGATCCCCGGAGGCACGACGGCGCGGTGGTTCGCCTATGGCGTGCCGGGCTGGCTTGAGGTCGCAAGCGCCTGGCTGATTCTGCTCTTGACCGCGCGGATCTGGATTCGGCTGCTTCGCCAGCCGCGCGCGGACGCGTGTTGCGTTGACGAAACAGCGGATAAGGCCCACGCCGGGCATGACCACAATCACCACTCTCGCCGCGCCTGAGCGCAATTGACCGATGGATAATCTCACGCACTCGCTCTTGGGTTTGGCCGCGGCGGAGGGCGCGTGGCGCCTGTCGCAGCGACGTATTCTCGGCGCGCGGAATAACGGCAAGACGGGCGCGAATCCCGATATGCCGCCGAACCTAACGTTTCGAGGCGCGCTTTGGCTTGCGTCTTTTTTCGCGAACAATTTTTCGGATTCGGACGTCTTTCTTCATGGCCTGATTCCTGGCCGGCTCGGCCCTCTTTTGCAGCACCGCGGATATACGCACACGCTTGCCGGAGTGATTCCCGGAGTGATTCTGACTCTTCTGATGGTTGCCGGTTGGCTCAGGCTTCGCCCCGTTCCGCGAAAGCTTTCGCGCGATGAGTGGCGGTGGATCGCGGGTGTCGCGGTCTTCGGGATTTTTCTGCACCTGTTCGCCGACTCGTGGAACGTGTACGGCACGCATCCGTTCTGGCCGGTATCGAAGCGCTGGATCTACGGCGATTTTTTCTTCATCGCCGAGCCGTGGGTGTGGATGACGTTCATCCCGGCGCTGTTTCATGCCAGTCACGGGCGCGATCTTCCAGGAAAAACCGGTCGCGCGATTCTGCTGCTCTTGTTCGTAGCGGCACTTTGCGCGATTTGGGGGCTGGGATTCGTTCCGCCGGCGATCGCCGCGCTGCTCACACTTTACGGAGCGGGGCTGCTTGCGTGGTTTCTCCGCAAGCGCGCGCGCCGAGAGCCTGGTGCGCCGATTTCAACTTCTTTTGTGTTGCTTGCGTTGATTCTTGCGACGTTTTTTGGATTTGGAGCCGGCGCGCGCTCGACGATGAAGCGCGTGGCTGCCGGGTTTCCGCGGGCAAAGCTTCATGACGCCGTTTTAAGCCCGCTTCCGGCCGATCCGCTCTGCTGGATGGTGATTCTCGTGCAAACCGAACCGGATCCGTCCGGTGAAACGGCGTACGTGCTGCGACGCGGACTTTATTCCGCCGCGCCTGCCGTCATTCCCGCCGAACGCTGCATTTCGCCTCGCGTGATCACCGGACTCGCGCGGCTCGTTCCCGTTGTCGCGCCGGGTATGGTGACGGCGATCGCGTCGCCGCAGCAGATGTACTGGCAAGGGGAATT
>JACPKS010000006.1 GCA_016186905.1 Deltaproteobacteria bacterium | reverse complement strand
CCGCGCGAGCCAACAGCTCGCCCCCGCCAAATCGTCGGGCCGTGCGCGAAAGGGTCCGCAATGAGCGCAGGATGGATAGTTCCGTCGCCACGAGCACCGACACAGCCGTTATCAAAGTCAGCAGAGCCAACCCACCCAACGTGCGGAAAAATGCGAGATTTGCCTCTCGGTAAATGTGTTCGTACGGCAGCCCCACGGCTACCGAAATGCCGGGGATTTCCGCCATTCGTGCGCCGACGAAAAACTGCGGAGGCTGATTGCCGCTCACCTTTAAGATTTTCCCACCGCGCTGGTTTGGCAAATCCGCAAGCCCCGGGATCAGCTTACCCCTGCTCGCAGCGCTTCCTCTGATCTCCTCACCAGAGTGCGCAAGAACGCGCCCATCCCGGTCCACAACAAGAAGCGAGTATCCGGGCGGAAGGTTTACTTGCCTTGCTAAATCATCGAGCCATCGCAGGTCGAGTGCTACGAAAACCACTTGCCGAATGGAGCCACCAGGCCGGCGTATCGCATAGGCCAGATTAAGCACAGGCCTCCCGACAATCGGGCCGATGATATAGTTGCCGGCCTCCACTTCATTCGACTGCTGAGCGCGCACGAATGCCGGATTATCAGCCATGTTCGGAAAACTCGGTAATGGATATGCGCTACGCAACACCTTACCCTCTGGCGACAAGATTCCTATGTTGGCAAGCTGCGGATAACCAGCGAGCAACGCGGAGAGAAAGCCTTGACCCGCTATCACGACCGGCTGGTTGCTGAGTCGATCCCCGATCCACCGAAGTAGGGTTCTGGCCCCTTCGATTTGATGGGCATGCTCGCGCGAGGCGAGCCGGGCGAGATGATACGCATCCTCCTCCATACGCCTGAGTGCCGCACTACGCTCCTTATTCGCGACATACACGGTCACGAGTAGCGTCGGTAGCGTTACCAGGCACACAAGGAGCACGAGTCGGCCCCTCAGTGTTGTGAGCAGAGGAAGACGTTGGCTTCTAGTCAAAACATTTCACCTTCATCGACACACTGCTGGAGTCATTTGCTGATTTCTCCTTCATGACCAACGATTCAAGCTCTTGCTGAAGCGATCGGCGGTTGATCCCGTACTCGGATGCCACGTCAGCCAGGGTCTCGAAAGCGGCCATGGGGCAGCCGACGCAGTGAAGCCTGCGTTGGTTGAAGTAATGGGCCAGTGCCGGCCATTTTGAGAGGATTTTCGCTACCGATAGTTTAGAGAGCTGGATGCGTTGGTTCATATTCTTCCTGAAATCAATATCTCGCGATTGAATTCATTCGTCTTTGCGCTGGCGCAAAGACAGCGTTTTTCGAAGGTGTAACCTGAGATCAAAAGGAGAAAAACATCATGCAAACGGAGAAAGGCCGGTTAGCGCCGGCACAGGCCACGCGGCTGGACCAATGCGTGGAGTACGCATCCGGCGCAGTGGTGAGCAAGACGCTTTTGAAAGAGGAAAAAGGCACGCTGACTCTTTTTGCCTTCGACGAAGGACAAGGTCTGAGTGAACATACGGCACCCTTCAACGCGGTTGTCCAAATTCTCGATGGCAGCGCCGTTCTTGTAATTGGCGGCAAGGATGTGCCGGCAAGCACGGGTGATATCGTTCTGATGCCGGCGAACGTACCGCATGCCGTAAAGGCGCCGAAGCCTTTTAAAATGCTCCTAACGATGATTCGTAAATAGCGAAACGCGGAGGTAATGCCGTGAAACTCACAGCGCAAACCAAGGTCCTCGATCTGATTGAGGCACATCCATTCGTCGAAGATTATCTCGTTTCGCTTTCGCAGAAGTTTCGTGCTCTCAAGAACCCGGTCATGCGCGCGACAGTCGCGAAGTTCGCGACTCTTCAAGACGCAGCGGGAATGGCGGAACTTCCGCTCGAGTCATTGTTATGCAAATTGCAGGATGAGATCGCAAACTTCGATCCCGAGAAAGCGCAAGCCAATAAACGGGAACGGCAGGCGATTCTGAAGCAGATCATCGGTGATCTGCACAACGGCGCAACTGTGGAGGACGCCAAACGTCGTTTCACTGAACTGGTCAAGACCATCGACGCCGCTGAGATCGCCAATCTTGAACAGTCGTTGATCGCCGACGGGATGCCGGAGTCTGAGATCACGCGCCTTTGTGATGTTCACGTGAAAGTGTTTGAGGACTCGCTGAGCGGCGGTGGCAAGGCGGAAGCGCCGGTCGGGCATCCGGTAAACACGTTCATGCGCGAAAACAGGGTGGCCGAGGAGATCTGTGAACGCTTGGGAACGGCACTCCAAGAGCCGAAGACAGGTGCCGATTATCAAAGTCTGGTTTCAGAGCTGCGCGAGATCGATAAGCACTACCTGCGAAAGGAGATGCAGCTTTTCCCGCTGCTGGAAAAACATAATATCTCCGGCCCCTCGCGCGTCATGTGGGCCTTCCACGATGAAACTCGCAGACAATTAAAGAAGCTGCATGAACTGGCCGCCGCTGGTTATGGCAGCGACCTCGTTTTTGCGGGCAGGCCGCTCATTCGTGCGATCAAAGACATGATCTACAAGGAGGAATACATTCTTTTTCCGATGTGTCTGGAGACGCTTTCGGCGGAGGAGTGGAAGACCGTGCGACATGGTGAGGAGGAAATCGGCTTTGCGTGGATCGGGGCGGTCACCGGCCCTGCTGGGACATCGGCAATCGCGCAAACCGCCAATGGCTTCGGAGTGATGGCCGGTTTGCAAGTGGATACTGGCGTTCTGTCTCTGGATCAGATTCGGCTGATCTTCACGCATCTCCCCGTTGATCTGTCGTTCGTTAACGAGAAAGATGAGGTGCTATTCTATTCAGGGCAGAAAGAGCGCATCTTTCCGCGCAGCCCAGGAGTGATTGGCAGAAAAGTCCAGAACTGCCACCCGGCGGCGAGCGTTCATATCGTCAACGAGATCCTGGATGAGTTCAGGAAGGGCACGAAAGAGGTGGCCGAGTTCTGGATTCAGTATCGCGGCCGGTTCATCCACATACAGTATTTTGCCGTGCGCGACCCAGGGAAGAATTATCGTGGTTGTCTCGAAGTAACTCAGGATGTCACGGCTATACGAAAGCTGGAAGGCGAGCGCCGGATTCTTGACTGGGGCAAGTGATCCGCTTTGGAAATCGGCATTTGCGATTTTGGCGTTTGCAGGTGTCCTCTCCTGTTTCGTATCCCCCGGTTAACTGTTACCATCACAAGCGCATGAACTGGACGAACGCATCCGGCTCGGCTCCATATGGGAAATCGGGGGACGCCGGCTCGACAAGTAACACGTCGATCAGCCTCTCCTATGTTCAGTCCTGCGCCCGCACCGACCTGCGTCTTTACTGCGTGGAGCAGTGAGGCGAGCGGCCCGATACAGCGGAATCGAGGCGGCAGTCCTCGCCGGCTCAGAGGCCGCGGCTGCTGGAAACGATGATCCCGCGGAACTCCTCGCTGATGCGGTGCCAGTCGACCAGGTCGACTTTGAAAGGGATGTCGGAGCCCGAGATTTCCTCCTCAAGCCTGCCCCACTTGGCGAGCTCCAGAGCGCTCGCGGATTTGAGGCAAAGGTCGAGGTCCGAGGCGGGCTTGTTTTTTCCGGTGAGCCGGGATCCGAACACGAGAATTTCCGCGTCCGGAAAATATCCGTGGATCGTCCTGAGCAGGAACTTCCGCTGTTCTTCGCTCAGCCCGGCGATCACGCGATGGATTCCAGTTTTCGGATCAGCTCCGCGCAGAATTTCGGGAGCTTCACCGCATCCGCGTACACTTCCCTGGCCGTTTCCTCGTTGTAGGTGTGCGACACCAGGTTTCGCGATTTATGAAAGGAAAACCATTGATCGATGTCCGAGATGAACCCTCTTTGATGCGCCTCGCGCAGGATGCCCCGGACGCTGTCGTCGGCAAGCGGGCGGTCGGCCTCGAGGAAACGTTTCGCCGTCTTCCAGCACAGCTCAAACGTGTACTCGAACCTCTGGACGACGGAGTCCCTGGTGTAAGCGTCCAAGGGCTGCCGGATCGCGTCCTCGAGGCTGGCCAGGGCTTTTTTGAGTGGCGTCAAGGTAATCGTGCTCATGGGGATACTATATCGCAATTTGTTCCAAAGAAGCGGTGGTTTTCACCGCGCAGTGGGCCAGGTCGTGGCCATGCCCTTGGTTGCGCGCATCTCACCTCGCAGAGCGCGCGGAAAACGATCAAGAGTTGATGCCCTTTTTTTTATTTTTTATGGTTTATATTGATATTGTAGATACATTTTGTTATACTGTACATACAGAATGAGGTCCGTAATTTATGGCGAAACAAAGCATTAACATGCGGTTAGATAAAGATATTTTAGATGAAGCCAAGAAGATTTTAGGCCAAAAGGAAACCACTGCGACGGTTGAAATGGCGCTTCGGAACATCATCAATAATAGAAAGGCGATTGAAGTTTTCAGGAAGACAACCGGCAAGAGCAAATGGGAAGGCTTTGAAAGGTTTTAAGTTGAGCCGTAAAAAGCCAGAGGCCGTTTTCTTCGACTCGAACGTCTACGTTAACCTTCTTCGCAGCCCTGAGTACGAGCGCAGGATCGAGCACTTTCTCCAAGGGGCTTATCTCTACACCGTCAGTAAAATTGTCCTTATGCGGCGCAGACTTACTTGGGATATTTTAATTGCTCTCAGTGCCAAAGAGCACCATGCGCTGTTAGTGACCGAGAACGAATCGGACTTTAAGAAGATCCAGGGCTACGTTGATTTTGAATTTGTGTCGCCAAGTGAAGGCGGCGCTAGAAGTTAAGTGTTTTAGTCTCCGACCCAACTCGTCAAGCCAGAATCCTATAATCCCAACTGGAGACATTTCCCCGCGTTCGTGGTGCGCTTTAAATCTTCGGCGGGCACACAGTCTTGATTCGAGTCAGCGCCGCGGATGGAACCTGCCATATTCTGATCAAGGATACAGGCACGGGCATTCCGGATGAAGTCATGTGTAAAATCCGGAGCGGTGACTGTGCAACTACGAAGTCCAATGGTCATGGTTTGGGCCTGAGTACGGCAGTCGAAAAAATCAAATCTGCCGGGGGTACGTTGAGTATTGATTCAAAAAAGGGATTCGGCACGGAAGTTAAAATCACTCTGCAGCTTGCCTCAAGTTGACCTGTCCCGCATCTGTCCCGCAAATGGAGTGCGGGACAGGCGTGTAGGGGGTTGGACTCGTTTGAAGCGTGACCATGCGTGATCGTGAAAAAAAGCCGAGGCTTCTGTCATTTGCAGTCCGATGTGCTACGAATGGATAAGATATTGAATTTATTAATATACATATTATTGTATACAAAACAATGTATAAAATGGTAAAGTCGAATATGGAGATGGCCGATAAGTGAATAAGGAAAAGTTGGCTAGAATCGCTTGGGAAGGCGATTCGAAGAAAGTAATCGGCGGGTTTCCGAAGGCCGTTAAGGAAGATCTCGGATTTGCATTGCTCCAGTTGCAGGACGGGAAGATTCCCCCGAATATTCAGCCCATGAAATCAATTGGGCCCGGCGTCTTTGAAATTAAAGAGGCCGATGAGCGGGCTTGGTATCGCGTAATTCACCTCTCGAAGATTGCAGATACCATTCACGTGCTTCATTGCTTTGAAAAGGAAAGCGCGAAGACGAGTAAGAAGGGTCTAGAAACAGCCAAGATCAGGCTTAGTAGAGTCAAGCAGCGGGTATCAAAAGGAGAGCGAAAATGAAGAACGGAATAAAGACGAAGAGAAATGTGCCGACGCATGTAACCGTGGGCAATGTGTTTGATGATCTGGGCTTTTCAACTGAGGAAAGTGTAGCGCTCAAAATTAAGGCGGAATTATTTTCATGTCTGCTCAAAACCGTTCGGCGATACAAGCTTACTCAGCGCGATCTCCAAAAAATTCTCGATCAGCCGCAACCCCGAGTTAGCGAGCTATTGAATGGAAAAATCTCAAAGATGAGCATGGAGAAGCTTATCGAGTATCTTCAAAAATTGGGCGTACACCTTTCGATGAAGCTGCGCACGCCGCAGCGGCCGACAGCGGAAGTGCGTGAAGCTGTCGCTGCACATGGGTAATACATGAAAAATGCAATAGACGTAGAGTGAATTATCGTCGCAGCAAATCGCTGATGAGTTCGGCGTTTCGAAGCAATTTGTTCTGACGCAATTGCGCGCCGCAGGAATTCGGAAGACGGCTCGACGCGGGAGATCACCTGAGAACTACCGATTCCACAATCCACCGTATGGTTGCAAGGCGCGTAACGGGAAGCTCGAAATCGATACTCGCGAGATGAAGGTGGCGCGGTTGATTGTCGAGCTTCGAGATCGCCAGGGAAAATCATTCCCGCAAATTGCGTCTGAGCTGAATCAGCGGGGTTGGACGAATCGGAAGGGAGCTTCGTGGAACAAGGTTGGGGTTCGGCAGGTGCATCAACGGTGGACGGGAAAACTTTGACATCAATGCCTAATTAGTGTATATACAGTATTATGTTCACTTGGGACACCAACAAGGCATTGATCAACTTTGAGAAGCATAAAGTGTCTTTTGAAGAGGCGACGACGATTTTCACAGACCCAAATGGATTTGAAGTTGAAGACGAAAAGCATTCAACCCAAGAGCGGCGCTTTAAGCGTTTAGGGAATTCCGTGTTGGGTAGAGTGCTTCATGTGGTCTTTACGGTAAGGAGAATGAAAAATGGCAAAGAAACGATTCGTATCATCAGCGCGCGACAAACGAGCCGCAAAGAACGTCAAATATATGCCCGACAGTGAGTTGGATTTTAGCGATGCGCCCGAGTTGACGGATGACGAAATCAAGCGGGGGCGGAGAGTGGGCAGGCCGAAGACTGGGCATGCGAAGTTGCTCATCGCGATTCGCATAGATCCGCGGCTGCTCGCTCAACTTCGGAAGCTGGCAGATAAGCTGGATAAGCCGTATCAGACATTGATCCACGAGCTACTGGAAAGAGCGGCAAAAAAGAAAGCGGCGTGATGGAAGATTATTCTTTGGAAAACAAGCTGCAGGTAAAGAGTTAGAACGGTGAGGGGCAAAAAAGTGGAGAAGTCGGGACAAGGGAAAGCGCAAGTTCAGTCGGTAGCTAAATGCCAAGGCGTTCGCGGAGCTTTTTGAGATGCTCGGCGTGTTTCCTCTTTTCCATCTTTTTGATGTTGAGGATTTTCCATTGAAGGCCCGGAAGTTTTTCGATGCCTGGCAGCGGGAGCAGCTCCCATTTCGGTGCTCCTTCTTTGATCGAAACCAGGAAGGCCCGTTCGTCAGGCGTCAGGTCAGCTTTGAGTTGTGCGATCATCCTTTCTCGAACCGCGACCAGCTCATCCACCGTGATCGGCACCGTTGTCATTCCTTGAAATTCCTTATCAAAGGCTTCACGAAAATCCCGGCGTGTTGGGTCTATCAGCTCATGAATAGGGCGATCATTGCACGCAAGATAGACGACGAAGGCACGGCGGATGTCGCTCGTGATCCCCTCATTTTCGAACAGAAGTTTCACGTCGAAAAGATCGCGAGGATGCTGGCGATCAAGCGCCGCACAGAGTTTGCCAGCATAGAGATCGGATATCGCGAGCGTTTGAAGCGTTGCCGATGTCTCGAAGGCTTCTTCGGCGGCAGCCGAGAGGGTGCGATTTTCGACTGGATGAATAGTGCCTCGAAGAACCTCATTGGGCTCGATCTTGATACGGCTTTCTCGATCCGAAACGAATAGCTTATGAACACGGCCCGTAGCGGTCTTGCCGGGCTCGACGTGAAAACCACGTTTTCTGATTGCGGCGGCAACTCGCTCCAGTCCAGCGCTGATCGAACGCAGGGATTCGTCTCTTGGCTCGATTGGCAGATACGTGAGATCGATGTCAATCGAGAGTCTCGGCATGTCGCGATAAAAGAAACAAATAGCCGTTCCGCCCTTGAGTCCGAAACATTTTTCCGCGCTTATCAAGGAAAGCGTCTGGACCATGAGCTTCGCACGTTTAAAATAAGGGCTGTCGTGATTCATGATGCCTGGCTTTCGTTGATGGCTTTTTCGCGTTCCACCGTGATCTTGTATTTCGGGTCGAGGCGTCCGCCTGGTACGATGACACGTTTTCCGCTGCCGAGGTTCAGTTTTGCAGGGTCGAGTTTAGCAACCCAAGCGTGATTGCACCGTTCGGCTAGGTGAAGGAACAGGCGCTTTACTTTGATGGAGCGGCATTGTTCAAGAAGGCTCTGGACGAGGCGCGGTCTGAGTCCTGTCAGGTTTTCCATCAGTAGTCTTGCTTCCTCGAATCCCTGATCTTTGGGAACAAGGTGAAGCGTTTCAAGGATCGCGCGTTCGGGGGCCGATACGTTGATTGAAAATGCTCCAAATTGGTGCTGTGTGAGGCCGAGCTTGCGATCATTTTCGAAGAGTCGCGCAAAATGGAAAGAGATACGGCGATCCCATGAGTGGTGAGTAAACCACGCGGGCAATCGTCGCGTTGAATCGCTATACAAATAGAGATATGCGCCATCTCCGGCGACGACGAAGTGTTCATAGCCTTTGAGTTCAAGCGCTGATTTGCCTCCAACGTGAACTGGCAGGTCGAGTTGTGACTGAATAGCATGTACAGCTCCCGGCCAGCTTACGCGATCTCCTGCGCGGATGTAGGCCCCGTGGCCGACACGTTCCAACCAGCCACTTTTTTCGTACTCATAAGCGAGCTGCTGGTAGATGCCTTGGCGATTCAGCCACGGAAGAGTGACCACGGTGCCGACCGGCCATATTCGCAGCAGATTGTTTAGTTTATGCTTATTATCACCAGCCATAGTTGTTATTTTATACTATTTTCAAACTATGTCTAGTCTCATAGTTTACTAAAAGCTAATAAACACAAGTATTATTGGTGATTTACATCTTATAGTGAACCGATGTAAATACCTGAAATAAAATCTTTTTCATGTCTTCCGGTCTCGCCTACTTCAAGATGCGACATTCTGTGCAAACCCAGCTTCCATCAGCCTTGTCACTCGCAACAGGGGACGACATAGGCTCTTCGCAGAAGGAACAACGGGCCACCATGAATGGTGTTTCACAAAGGAGGCATTTTCCAAGGTAAGTTTTGTCGAGTTGCAGGTTGAGCGGATCGTAGACGAGACATTCGTTTGGAGGGTCGAACGCTCTTTGTGTCTACGCGGGATAGACCAGTTGTTACACAGGGCTAAGCTGCGTAGATATTTTGGGTGGATGACTTTGTAAAATCTCCGAGCGATAGCCAAAATCGTGGCTACGGGTAGCCAACTCGGGTAACGCCGGGACATTTCGGGTAATGAAGAAGCCGCCTGAACTGGGCCTAACTCGTGGAGAACTCTATAAATGAAAACGGGCAGATCACCATGATCTGCCCGTTAACTGGTCTTGAAAATGGTGGTGGCGGGCAGGGAACAGGCGCACCACTCGTACCACATGACATCATTCGATTTTCACCGAACACGAAAGACCGCATTTTCGAGATATGTTCTCCTCTCTACGAAAATGGGCTCTCACTGCGCGAAATCGAGCGGCAGACTGGTGTTGCGAAATCTAGTATTCGTGACGTTCTTCGTTCGCATGGGATGGACTTAAGACGAGCCGTGCGTGGTCAGAAGAAAGTTCCGGCCGTGGCGCCGGCGATGCAATCGGGTATCACTCCATATGGCTACTGCTACCTGGACGGCAGGCTTGTCGTGGACACGCGCGAGCACAACGTTGTCCTCCAGATTGTCGGAATGTGGAAGCTGGGAAAGAGTTTCACTGCCATCGCCGCCACTCGCCAGGCAGGGCGATGGTATCACGCGACCGTTCAGGCGATTGTGCAACGCTATTTGGAGGAAAAAAATGAGTCTTGAATCCTTAGTCCAAGTGGCAGCTACATTAGCAATTCTAGCGATAGCGTCAGGGCACTTGCCTGCCATTCTTCGTGGCGTTCGAATGGCCCAAATTCATCTCATTCAGGACTCTCAGGCCTCGAAATGGGGTAGGCCGTTGCTGCTGCCTAACGTAGAAAAGTAACTTGGCATAATGTCCCAGATATGAGACAAAATTAAAGTGAAGGTTGCGATTCTCCATCCGAAGGCACGTCAGGTACTTAGGTCGTTTCCTGAAGAAGCAAGACGCGAGATGGGAAAGGCGATCTTTGATCTCCAAAAGGGAAATAGTTTGGGGATGCCTCTTTCGAAGCCGATGCCGGACGTGGCGCTAGGAGTGGAAGAATTGCGGGTTCAGGATGCCTCAGGCATTTACCGAACCTTTTACTATAAGAAATCAAAGCAGGGGATTTTGATCCTGCACGCCTTTGGAAAAAAGTCACAGAAGACGCCGCCGCGCGAGATGGAAATCGCAAGGAAGCGATTAAAGGAGATGCTCAATGAAGAAGAAAAGTAAAATGCTCATCGCACGAGACGCATTTGAGTTGGCCGATGAGCTTGGACTGACTCCGTCCGATGCCGTGGAGATCGAGGTCCGCAGCGCGCTTAACGACAAGATCGTGGAGATCGTGAAAAAGCACGGTTTGACTCATGCGCAGGTCGCGAAGGTCGCTGAGACTTCACGCACGCGGGTCACTGCGATCCTGAATCGGAATACACAGGATGTTTCGACAGATCTGTTGCTGCGGATACTTGCGCGGCTTGGATATCGAGCTAAGATTAGTTTTTCGAGGGCGGCGTGATTCTAAACCTGCATGATAGCGATTCGAGGAGCGGGTCAAGCGGGCTGCCAAGAAGGCAGCATGAGTAAGAATAAATGCTTATCAAAAATTTGGGAAATACTTGGGCATCAAGCAGCCCAAAATACGATTCATCTGATAGTTGCTGTTGTTGTGCGCCCTTCAAGGTAGCAAGCTATATACATATAGAGGCACATATACTTACATAGATGCTGTACATACTTTTGCACATGATCCACATGTGTATCCATTCAATTGGAAAAGCCTAAAAATTGTTCACAGGGATATGCTCATTCCACTGCAGAATCATTCCACCCGCGACCGTCGAGAGCGAAATAATGTATTATATGGAAAATTATGCGCCGCACCAGGTTTCGACATTTTTCATAGCCGCTGCTATGGTGCGACCGATGCCGAACAAGAACCGCGCCAGCATGGTCGATCCGGTGATTCCAAACCGCCAGGATTCGTTCCAGCGCAAGATCAAAAGCTTATTCTGCTCTCGGGAACTCTTCATATCTTTGCCATGCCTGCGGTGTGGGAACTGGGCGGTAGTTGTGAACTCTCTTATTTCGATTGCCGGACGTGATACTTTTCCGTGCCGTTCCTGTGAGGCTGAGCACTACTTATCGATCAAACGAGAAGGCAAGCAGTTCTATGTGCGTTACAATCGCTATACCCGGCGCTATCCGTTGGACTCTTATGATGAGGGTGATGAGCCGGAGATTGCCATGCTCTGGAATTCAACCTTGGGAACTGATCTTTCAGATTCTGACTCTCCATCTCTAGGCACTTTTTCCGGCCCGATCATTATTTATCCACGGAAAAGACGTTACACGCAGGCAGAAGTATCCTCGATCTGGAGTTCAACAAAAGGTAGGTGCCATATCTGTGGCCACCGTTGGCGGATTAAAGAACGTGGGAAACGAGGCTGGCATATCGATCATGTCATCCCTCACGTCGGCGGTGGCCCTGCAACCGAGTGTCTCAAAAATCTGAAAGTGGCCTGTGCGCATTGCAATTTACGAAAAGGGCGGGGCTACACCGAGAAACAGGTACGCGTTGGCATACAAAAACTCATCGAGCAGTTTCAGCGTTGGACGGACATCATTGATGAGTCGACATCTGAAAATGTATGAGACGACCCTATTTACACATGCACCGGGTTATTGAAGCTGCCATCACCACGCCGAATCTGGTGCAACTCCGCCCGTGACGTGCGGACAAGCAACAGGCGCACCATCGTCCAAGACTGTGATTATATTCGACTTGGACGATAACGTTCGTCCGTGGGTAAGCTGAAAAAAGTGGTGGAGACGGAGCACCAACAGGCGCACCGCTCGTAGCCCACGACATCATTAAGTTTTCCCTGAAAAACAAAGAGAACCTTTTCCGAGAATGTCTCCCTCTTTACGAGCAGGGGATGAGTTTACGCGAGATCGAGCGTCGGACCGGGTACGCGAAGTCGAGCATTCGAGACGTGCTGCGATCGCACGGCCTGGTTTTGCGTAGAGCCGTTCGTGGCCGGAAGAGAGATCTAAGCGCGCCGGACGCGATGCGTCCGGATGTCATCCCGTACGGGTACTGCTACCTCGACGGCAAGCTCGTGGTGGATACGCGGGAGCACGGCTTCGTCCTTCAGATGGTTCGCATGTGGAAGTCGGGGAAGAGCTTCATTGCCATCGCCGATTACTTGAACAGCCAGAAGGTTCCAACTCGGATGGACAAGCGATGGTATCCGGCAACCGTTCGAGCAGCCGTCGAAAGGCGTTTAGAAGGAGAGAAAAATGAAGATTGATGGCTTGATTCAAGTGGCGGTCGCGCTTGCTTTCCTGGCGGTTGGGCCTGGAAATCTGCCCAAGATTATCCATGCGGTAAGAATGGCGCAGATCCAGCTCATACAGGATTCGCAGGCGTCCAAATGGGAACGGGCCATGCTCCTTCACGAACATTAGAATCGGCATAGTCAAAGTGGACAAAATCGCTTGGCTGCGGTTCAATAACAGAAAACCTTTGGAGAATAGCGCGATAGAGTGATGTCAAGCGATACAGAAACCTATCAGATTCCGGAGAGCACTTTCGCCATCAGAGACTTGGCGGAAATGATTAAAAAAATCGAAAAGGCGGCGCCGCCGCTTAAGAATACAGAGATCGATTATTTTGATGCAGCCGAGAAAAGGAAAAGTGCGGCTGACTCTTCCGACTTGGAAACAAGTCTTCGTGGTGCGCGTCCACTCAGGCGATCGTACGTAAGATTTTTACTTGAAGGGCAATTCCCAGTAGGTTCTTCGACAAAAAAGATCAAAGGGACCGTCTCCTTATCCAACAAAAAAAATCGTTCGTCTATCGAGGTAGTCGGTCCTAAGAAACATCGTCAAGATGTGGTGGATCATATTAGAGCGTGCCTCCAACCATTCGAAAGAAAAGTCACCAATAAGCTTGGCGGCATCGTCGTTCCCGTTGTTGCCGGGATTGCTATTCTTGCACTGAACTTCAGGTATCCAGATTCCGTTTTTGGAAATACAAAGTACGCTACCGTTATCGCAACGTTCCTAATAGCTGTCGGACACGCCTACTACTATCTCCGGCCACACTGCTTGATAAGAGAGACGGTATTTGAGGAATTGATCCTATTCTTTAACTTGCATGAGATCGTAAATTTCCTTCCTCGGATGCTCTTAGTGTTTACTGGCTTGACTGGTTCCGCTTTGTATCTGCCGCAATTCCTTGGGACCGACGCGTTCCTAGTAAGAAATGATATTTTCACGCAAAAGCATGTTTTGCGGAACCTTCTATCGGTTGGCTTTCTCGAGAAGGCTGAGTCTTTGAAGCAGTCCGCAGCCCTATTCGATAAAGCGTCGCCTGCAGAGCAACATTCGCCCGCAGTAGCTTCGTCGATAGTTTTTGCGCTCCATGACCTAATCGAAGGTAAGAGCTCCCTCGAAGATTATCCAATTGGAAAGTTGGATTACTTCGTTTCGAGCGCGCGGCGAGTTTCGCAGGGTAATTGGCTTCAGGATCCCGCGCTATTGGGCATGATTTTGGATCCGAAGCAGAATCAATTTGTATACAGACCACGTATTCTCGATAACGACCCATCTAGGGAGCGAAGAACGACATTCTCCGACTGGAAAACAGAAGTCGTTCTCAAAGACAAATACGGTAATACTTGGACTCGTGAAAGTCTGATTGAGGATCTGTATAGAGAGGCAAATGGCACACTTTCGCCAGATCGTCGCGAGGCATTAGAGCGCCTGAGAAAGTTCCCCGAAGAAAAATTCTCGGCGCAGTTGCCTGATGGCAGAGAGATTACTCCTCAGAACTCTGTACTCAACTCGACTGTTAGAGCTACAGGCGAGGAGCTGATCCGCAGTCTAAATGTTATTCAGAGAGAGTTGTCCGCAGATCCAGAGAAGACACGGGAGTAAGAAAGGTGACTCGCCCCACAGAATGTTGGCTGGCGATTGCGCTCTAAGCTGGAATTCGAATGAAATTCTTTGGGAAAGTGAGCTGTTTTCCAGGGAACCATCCGGCTGAGAGCTTCGCTACGTCGTCTGTCACGAAGCCTCCGGCGTTTTTCGCAATCTCTAACGGGAATTTGCCGACAAGCTGGCTACCATCAATTCCGTAGCTCTTGGCGTAGATCTCCGCGAGGACACGGCAGTCGTCCTCTACCATTTCAAGGATCTTCGCCATCTTCTCAACATCAATGTCTTTGGGGATGTCTCTGAGTGAAAGCAGGGCCTGAAAGATATCTCGGAATTCTGACAGGGCACCCTTCTCTGCAATAAAAGAGGAAAAAATGGGATCCAGGCAGTGAAACCCCGGAGTCTCTTGAAATAGCTTCAGAATACTTGCTGTGTGCTCCGACTGGGGACTTGCTGCTCTCTTGTATTGGCTGGATCTCGTTTCTAGGCTTGAGAAGGGCGTCGCGCCGTACAACGCAGAGAGCACGACGCTTGCTTCAAAGTTTGCCCCGGATCGAACGAGAATTAGCTCGCCTTCCTTCAAATCGAAGTCTCTATCTAAGCAAAGCGGGTCAGCTTCTCGAAGGAGCGCAAGATGCTTAAGGAGGTGATCAACGTCGGTCTGAAAGATGCTCTCAACCGCATTTCTTCTTTGGGGAGCAGGCAGTCTTGAGTAGACCCTCATTTGCGCTTTGACGTTGTAAATCTTCAGCTTCTCTTTATCGATTTCGATTGCCGCCACAAGCGCAGCATCCTTCGAGCTTTTTTGGGCAATCTCCATAAAGAGTTTCTTCATGGCTGGATTGAAGTCGGAAGGGTCCTGTATGAAGGCCACTTTCTTCGCCATGATGAGCGGGTACAAAGCCGAAAGCATGTACACGAGCTTCAAAGTGTCTGTTTCGAACTGAATGGGTTTTGACAGGGGATTAAACTCGGGCTTCCTAGACCACGGAGAGTGGAAAGGATCTGGAATGAGAATCAGGTCAAAGTGCAAGGACCAACGCCAAACCTTATCAACGATCTCCTCGGGTTCAACTTCTCCGAGATAAAGGAATTTTGAACGACCATCGTTCCGAATAGCTTCAGCTAGGGCCCAATGATCATCATCGGGTCTCCACATGTCGGCGTGGAGGTCATAGATCTTTTTGACGTTATCCCGGTCGAATGTCTTACGTATTTCATTCCAATCGTTGTCTTCGGTAAATCCAGCCAGATTCAAAGCTTCATTGGTGAAGTGTATCCCTCTTTCAACTACGCCAACCTTAGACCATTTCTCGGCGACACTCGGATCATTGGCCCGATTCGTATCGATATTGATTGAGTCTTTCAAATATCTGTTGATCTGGCGGACTATGTCGTCACTTCGGTCCTTTGAAAATTCGGGTACGGCGTCTTTCATTTTTGGTCGCGGGGCCATGAGTTTATTCCAAATCGAGGAGGTTAACGGGGCGCCCTCCTCGGGAGGATAGGAACCAAATTCGTCCCCATGGATCTTTTTTTGCTCCTCAGTGAGATTGAGAAAGAACTCTTTTGCCTGCTTCAGATCTTTTTTTAGTTCATCGCCAGGAATGATTACTTGATTTGGTCGGACGAAAAATTTAGCGAATTCGAGAAGAAACTTGTCGCTCGAGGTGAAGGTCATGCAGAAGGGCAGGTAGTAGATGTATTGCATGTCCAGGTGTGTGTTGGCCTTCTTCGAGGTTCGAATCAGGCCCTTGCCGAGTCCGACGAAATAGATCGTATTGCAGCGATAGAAGTAGGCGGCGTACGGACAGAACTCTGCGAATAGCGGTGCTCCCCGAGATTTCCATCTTCCGATCAACTCTTCTGTATCGTCCTGATTAAGTAGGCCGAGGGCACAAGTTCTCAGGTGGAACTCCTGACTCGCTTGTGCAAAGTACGTATCGTCTAGCCATTTGATAAGTTCAGGAAGCTTGTCAAACTTTGGGAAATTCTTGAGCTGCTCCTCAATTTGCTTCTGTAACTTAGACAGATCAACGGCATGATCCATCTCTCTGATGACCTGGGCAGCCTTTCGATTGGCTTCAGAGAAGTGACCCTGTTTCCAATCGCGTAGGATGGCCTTTTCGGGCTGCTCTTCAAAGATAACCCCATAGGTGCCGTCCCTTGAACGGACGGTCTTGCCACCAGCGAGTGGGATCTGTCCGGTCATCGGCACATCCCCACCAAGCAAGTTGGCGCGAGCCATCATTAGTGCATTTGGTGGGACGTAGGAATTAATGGTATCGACTTTATTTGCCAGGATAGAGAGAGTTTTCTCCCAATCCTTATCCTTCTCAGGTTCCTTCGCCAAAGTGGACAGAAGTTCCCTCAAGAGAATCGGCGAGATCACCAACGAATAGTAACGATCGAGATAAAATACCTCGGTCGAATGGAGGGCTTGGATGGCGCATTTATCGACGAGCGTGATTGGGCCCAATCATTCCTCCCCCCTTTGCATGGGCAAACCATGGGCTAACAGCCTTTTCTCGAGGTCGTCCCCGCCAGGTACAGCACCATCTTCGATGATCTTTCGAAGAACTTTTCTTAGAATCGAATAGCTGGTCTGAGCATGTTCCAGTTCCCGGTCCATTCTTCCATGCGCTGCTCTCGATCTCTCAGAATAGAGACGTTTAATCTCCCTAAACATGTCGAATCGTTCGCGGCCACTTTCCGAAAGAAAGGTAGAAATGAAAGCGGCTAATTTGAAGCCAAGCTCTTGGGTTGAATTGCAGAAGATTCTTTCGAGGGCACCCCAGATCATGATGAGGGCAAGAGAAGGATTTTGATTCCAAGAGGCGTGGTCGATTGCTTGGAGGGCCGCATTGAATTCCTGATTCTTGTCGAATAATCGACCTGCCGCAAGCCAGTGCTTCTTAACCCACCCAAGATGTTCTTCCGTGAGGGAGCGATGTTCGGTCAGAAAGAGGCGACGTGGAATCATCTCGATCGGCCAAAAGCACACAGCTTCCTTGGTTTTCGGAATCTGTGCAAATGGGAGGTTCGTGATTGCCGGGACCATCAGAGGTGTTTGGCTTTCGAGGCGCAAGAGCGCCGCGATCAACCAGACCGTATTTAGGCGATCAAACCAATCTGGAAGCGAGAGCGACAGGGGCAGATGCAGCTCAATTTCAACGTCGAAGGCCATTCCGTTCGACACAGGAGCCCAGGGCGCTGGGTGATGCTTACCCGGCTCGGCTCGTTCAAATGCGGCGAGATAGGGCGCCATGATGTGCGCATACGATTTTCTTAGAAGTACACCATGCCCTAGATCGAATGATTCAAGAGGAAGGGTAGCGCCAGAGAGACCCGCGTATAGTTCGCAGCGATTTGGATCTGATCCAACTCTTTGAGTAGGAGTGCTTGTGGTCACTGCGTGTCCAATCCTTTCATCAAGGTGCCATTGCTCCTGTGACACTACTGCCACCGAGAAGAAAAACAATGGACTCAGGAACTGGCTTGGCCGCCGCAATCAGCGGAATCTTTTGCCAGTGAATCCCGTTTCCATTACCAGCGAAAATGCGCTTGTTCTTCGACTTCACGGTATCGGAACAACAACAAGCGCACCGTCGTCCGAATCTTCCCGGCTAGTCTTGAACAATTTCAAGTTCCTAGCCGAGTCGTCCGCCGGTGACCTCTCAGTAGTGGTGGACCCGGGGGGAGTTGACCTACTACGCACTCGCGCGTTCAGCGCTCGTCGCGCTCGTTGCGCCGCCGCTCACTTCGCGTTCAACTCCCCCTGCGGCTGAACAAACTAAATAGGGGAGAAGAAAATAAGAGCTTATCGTCATCGGCGGGTCCACCTCGTGCGACGAAGTTTTCGTCGCACGAGGTGGACCCGGGGGGAGTTGAACCCCCGTCCGGAAATTCTTCCGCTGGCGGTCTACATGCTTAGACTGTGGTTTGGGTAGTCCGCACGGCGTCCACAGACAAACTACGCGCGAACCCTGTTGAGTTTAGTTTCGCGCGACGTCGCCCAACAATCAGCGCCGCGCTATCCCACTGAATGACGTTCATTCCCGGAACATGGGAGATTCCAGGATGAACGTTGCGCTTAATTAATTAAGCAGCAAGAGCGTAATCGTTGCCAATTACATAGTGAGGAATTTTTTACGAGGCCAATCCTCATCCTCGGCATGCACGACCAGGTTCCGAATCTCCGTCGAAACCGTGACGGGCCCTAATGCGAGTATAGCACAGGAAGGCACCCGCGGAGAAATCTGCCGGGTGTCAGCGGCTTAGAATTTCTTCAGTTAATTCCGATACTCAATCGATGAACCTTAAGATTAAAACCTTCCTTGCGGCGGCGCTTTTGGCGCTCGCGTTCGGGGTGATCCCAGGGCGTGCGGAGGAGCCGTCGCATCCGGTCTTCGAGGTGTTGAGCGCCGCGGGCCGGCACGACATCGATGCGGCGGAGTTCGCGCGAATGAAAGAGATTGTTTTGCGTGCCACCGGCGATTTGAAATTTATTGAGCTCATGCGGGAGCCCGGGTTTCGCCGGCGGTTCGTCGAAGCCAATGCGCTGGCGCTGGGCCTCAGCGGAGCGAAGGATTTCTTTGATAAAACCGGGCTCGATGCCTTGTTGCGGATGTTCCCGGACGACGTTTCGCTTTTAAACCAGGTCTTTTACGCCAAACCACGCTCGCCTGAGGATTTAGCGCTCTTCAAGAAGCGCTTCGCCGAGTTCGGATTCGACGAAAAGGATGTGCTCGTCGATCCGCG
Source organism: Deltaproteobacteria bacterium (assembly GCA_016186905.1). GTDB lineage: Bacteria > Bdellovibrionota > UBA1018 > UBA1018 > UBA923 > JACPKS01. Next base: position 35,511 of record JACPKS010000006.1, on the reverse strand, counting down.
CGCGGAGCTCGAAGACGGAAAGCTTTATCACGGGACCGAGCGGCCCAACCTGGATAAGATCATTCAAAGAGGCGCGGGGATTTTTCCTGGCGGAGTGAATGCGAGAGGCGTTGGCGTTTACGGGGTTGCAAAGCAGCGTGTCTGGCTGACCCGCGGTTTCGGAAAATTTGTCGCCGAGTTTGACGTGAGTCCTGAAGCGCGGATGCTCGATGACACGGGCGGAAACGGCGCGCTTCTTGAGAAGCGCTTTTACGAGAAGTACCCTGGCAGCCATTTGGATGTGATGACCGATTATTTCGGAATCGATATCCTCAAGCACAAACGCCACACCATTGAGTGCGTGGTGAAGAACCCCGCGATACTTAAAAGACCAAGAAGCATGGGCGCGGGGTATGAAAGCTTCGCCTCGCTCGTAAAGCGTGCGTCAACGGCTGATTCGGTGTTGCGATATCGCGAACTGCTTTTAGCGGTTGCCGGCTACGGGCCGTTGACCGAGCCGCAGCTGGCGCTGATCGTGGATCTGCTGCCAAAGCCCACGCGGCTTCGTTCGTACTTTGAGCAGATCGACCGCATGAGCGGCGTCAATCCGGCCGAGCGGCTTAAATTCAAGCACTTCGGGATTCTCTTTGACCTGCTCTTCGAGTTCGCCGGCAAGGGCGGGGCGGAGTTCGGTCCCGAGAAAACCGCGACTGTTCTTGGCGAGCACCTGAAGGCTTTTTTGTGGGACTATCGCGAGTTCGCCGAAAAACACGCGGCCACGTTGTCGGGCACGATCATGCCGCTCTTGCAGCGTCTGTATCTTTTGGATTACGCCAAAGCCGACGCAAGCGGCCTTGCAAAAATCAGCGGGTACGTCGGGAAAGCGCTGAAGAAGCTGAAAATAGAGCAGCGGCGGGCGTATCTCAGACAGCTGCTTGTGGAAAAAACCCACTTTGCCGTTGTGTCGACGTCGATCATGGTAGTGGCTGTGCCGGTTCTTACGGCCCTTCCAATATACGTGCTGAGCAAGTTCATCGAGTTCAGTGCAATGAACGCCAACCTTGTGATCATGTCAGGTGTTGTCCTGATGGCGTTGGCGAGTTCCATTCATGGCCTCCGCTGCGAGCTCGGTCAGCACCCAGTGGGGCGGTTCTGCCAAGATACGAAGCGAAGCCTCAACGATTTCGAGAAGGCGATCAAAAATGATCCCGAGTTCTGCAACGCCATGCTGGGCAGGTCGCCCGGCACTCCTTGACCATCCCGAAAGCCGCGCCAGGCAAGGGGACTTGAGTCCAACGCCCAAAGCTGCTCTAATATAGATAGGATGTTGACGGGCGAAACCATCCAGCACGTTTTTTTGGAAAGCGCGGAAGACTGGGGTTTGACCGTCGCCTACGCCGTGACGGGCTCGATTGAAACCGCCGAACGCGTGGTCGCCGAAGCCGTCGTCGTGATGGCGGCCTCCAGCATCACCGATCGCAGCCGCACGGCGCTTCAGGTTCGCTTCGCGCGCGCCATCCTCGAAGCCTCCAAGGGTCACGCGTTCCGCGCGCCCGCGGGTGAGGCGTATTTCAGGCTCGCCCCGCTTTCGCGCGCGATCGTAGCGCTTAAGACCAAAGCGCGGTTGTCTCTCGCGCAAATTTCCGAAGTGACGGGCTGTTCCGCAGTCGAAATCGAATCGCAGCTCGAGCGCGCGCGCTTGAGTTACACCGACGGCCGTCCATGGCTTGAGAAAAGTCCCGTGCTCATCGCGTCGGATGACCACTGGGCGCCCGAGTGCCCCTACTGGCGCGGCACGGCTCCGCGCTCGGATTCCGACCAGGCCGACATCCAAACGCTCTTCGCCAAATATCTGGAAGGCGATCTGCACCCGAACGTCGCGACCGGCCTGCACATGCATTTTAACGTGTGTGCCGCGTGCCGCTCCAACCTCGCGCGTTTCAAAACGACGCACACGGAATGGACGCGCAGGGTTCCCGACGTCGCGGCCACGCCGCGCTTCTTGAAGCGACTCGATCGTTACGGAAGCGAGATGGCGATGCGCCGGCTCGAGCCCCGCGTGACGCCGTGGCCGGCTCTTCGCGGGATGCTGCGCGATCGCAACGTCTGGCTCGCGCTGATCAGCGCCGCCGCGGCGTTGATGCTGCTGTACCGTTAGTGAGCAGCCACCTTATTTTCTAGTACCAGCTTAAATCCGGCGCGCTCTGGGTCATCGGCATGTCGCCGATGTAAACGATGAACTGCAGGCGATAGGTGTAATATTGTCCGCCCTCAAAAAGGCCCGGCGGGGGATTGGGAAGCGCTCCAAGTTTCCGAACTGCCTCGCGTGTGACGCGGTCGAGCGTGGGAAGACTCGAACTTCGGATGATTTGAATCGAGCGAAAATTTCCGGCGCGGTCGATCACGAACTCAAGCGTCACCGGAAGCTCGGCCCCGGAATGGAGCCTGCGCGCCTGCATCTCGCCGCGGATGTTGGGTTCGCTTGACCGCAGCAGAAAATACCAGTTGCGGATGACCGGCTCTTCAAAGCGCGCGAAAAACGAGTAATACTCGTTTTCAACGGCGTTCAAGAGATTGTTGCCCGCGCGTTTCATGCGTTTGTCGTCGCGGCCCACCGGACGAAAGGGGCCGGGCGGGCCTTGAAGGGGAGAGATCGAATCCGGCGCGGGATTTTGGCGTTTTGGGAGTGTCGTGCCAAGCCCGATGTTGGACAGTTTGATTGGAATCGTCTTTTCGCGCGCTTGCGCGGCCGTGTCCCCTTGTGCGCTTGCGCCGCCAGCGAGCGGCGCATCCGGCTGCGCCCCCGCAACCGTCTCTTCAGGCACGACTTGATTATACGGCGCTATGAACTTGGCGTCTTTGGGTTTTTCCTTCGAGCGAAACTCCTCGTGGAGCTCTTGTTTTAAAAGCGGCGGAAGCTGGTTGTTCTTAAGAATCCGTTCTTTCATTCGCGCAAGCTCGTCGGACGAGATTTGTACAACCTCCGTGGCTGAGCGAGGTGCGGTGTTGAGCTTCAGCAGCGGCGCAATAATGAAGACGAAGAAGAGGTGCAGCAGAAGCGCTACGAGCGCGGCGATCGCCATGCGTCGCCATGGGCCGGCCGCCAGCGGCGGACGGCAGGTGGAACGCGTTATATTATACGCCGCCGTGGTCGAAGCCATGGGACAACATTACCCGCACGGACTCTGAGTTGACAACGATGTTAGCGCCTCTTACACTTCCGGAAAAAAAGGAGAATCCATGGCGACTGAAATCAAGGAGTTTGACGGCGCAATCGACAAAGGGCTGGAAGGCATCGTGGCCTGCACCACGAAGATCAGCTCGATCCATGACTCGACACTGCTCTATCGCGGATACACGATCGAAGATCTTGCCGCGAACTCGACGTTCGAGGAAGTCGTTTTTCTTCTCTGGAACGACCGCCTTCCGAACAAGAACGAGCTCGAACAGCTCCGCTCCGATCTTGTGAAGAATATGACGCTCTCCAACGAGACGGTGGCGCTCATGAAGGCGCTTCCCGCCAAGAACGCGGTGCCGATGGATTATCTGCGTACGGTTACTTCGTCGCTCGCGCTGCAGGATCCCGACACGCGCTCGATCGAGTTCGAGGCGAACATGCGCAAGGCGCTGCGCCTGACCGGCGTCATGGGTTCGATCGTGGCCGGCCTTGGCCGCATCCGCGAAGGCAAGGACATCGTGAAGCCTGATCCTTCGAAGAGCATCGCATGGAACTTCATGTACATGCTCAAGGGCGAGGAGCCTTCCGCGAAGACGGCGAAAATGTTCGATACGTGTTTGATCCTGCACGCCGATCACGAACTCAACTGTTCGGCGTTCGCTGCGCGCGTGACGACCTCAAGCCTGGCCGACATGCACGCGGCGGTCACGTCGGCGATCGCGGCCTTGAAAGGCCCTCTGCACGGCGGCGCCAACGAGCAGGTCATGAAAATGCTCCTGCAGATCGGTACGCTTGAAAAGGCCGAGACCTTCATCGCGGATGCGATCAAAGACAAGGCCAAGGTCATGGGCATCGGCCATCGCGTTTACAAGAACGGCGATCCGCGCGCGAAGATTTTGCGCAAGATGAGCGAGGAACTTTGCGCGATGACCAACCAGAAGCATTTCTACGAAATGTCGGCGCGGATCGACGACATGATGTTCGAGAAAAAAGGCCTCATGCCCAACGTCGATTTCTATTCCGCGACGGTTTATTACTGCATGGGGATTCCGATCGACCTGTATACGCCGATCTTCGCCGTGAGCCGCGTGTCGGGCTGGATCGCGCACATCCTCGAACAGTATTCACAGAACCGCATCTACCGCCCGCGCGGCCGTTACCTCGGCAAGACGGGCTTGACGCTGGGTCGGTGAGAGCAGTCCAAGCTCAGAAATCGAATTCCACGACCAGCGCCCCGTCGTCGCCCTCGCGCTCGGGGCGGAATTCGCGCACGTACGGAAGTGAAGCGAGAAGCTCTTTCACGCCGGTTTTGATCGCGCCGGTGCCGTGACCGGTGACGACCGTGACCGAGTGGCGTCCGCCGCGAAACGCCTGATCGAGATACCGGCCGACCTCCGACATCGCTTCATCGTAGCGCTTGCCTCGAAGATCGATTTTCGGCGCGACCGCCGGCGCATCAAGACTTCCGCTGAAAAGCCCCGCGAACGTTTTTCCCGTTGGACGTTTCGGCCGCTCGAAGCACCGCAGATCGGCCAACGCTTTTTCCACGCGGAAATTTCCGACCTGAACGGTGGCCGTGACGCCGCCCTGGCGGATCTCAAGAATCTTTCCGGTCGCTCCGCCCATCGAGCGCACGCGCACTTCGTTGCCGGCTTCAAGGGGTCTGGCCGCCTCCGGCGCCTTCGCGCCGAGTTCCGTTTCCGCGAACTGCTCGCGCGACTTGCGCGCGACGCCCGCAAGGGTTTCCGCGGCGTCGGCGCGCGCTTTTGCCGGCGCGATGCGCGTCCGGCGCGAGAGTTCCTCGATCTTTTTCTCGAGTTCGGCGCGCGCCGAGGCCAAAAATCCCGAGAGCCTTTTCTCGAGTTCTTCGACGCGGGACTCATAACGGTCTTTGAGCGAGGATTTGTCGGCTTCGAATTTCTTCAAAGCCCGCGAGTATTCCTCAGCGAGCTCGGTTTCTTTTTGCCGGAGCGCGTTTTTGGCGAAGTCGTAATCGCGCTTGGCCTTCGAGATTAAATCGCGCGCCCGTGAGAGCACGCGATTGGGCAGCCCGAGAGTCTCCGCGACTTCAAGCGCGTGGCTCGAGCCCAGTTCATCCGGCCGCAGGCGATACGTCGGAACGCCGCCGCGAAATTCCATTCCGCAAAGGCGGATGCGCGGGTTCGCGCGCGTGCGCAGCGAGAGCTCGGCAAAGTGGGTGGTCACGATGACGTGGTGCCCGCGCGCGATGAATTCCTCGAGCAGCGCTTGCGCGAGAGCCGAGGCCTCTTCAGGATCAGTGCTCGAAAGAATTTCATCGACCAAAATAAGCAGAGGCGCTTGTTTCGTCTCGGTCACCGACCGCAGATCGAGAATCTGCGCCGAAAAACTCGAAAGTCCCTCGGCGATGTCTTGCTCGTCGCCGATGAACGCGAACACGCCGGCGTAATGCGGAAGTTCAGAGCCGGATTCCGCCGGGACGAAAAGCCCCGCGCGCGCCATCAGCGCCGCAAGGCCAGCGGCCTTCAAGAGCACGGTTTTTCCGCCGGTGTTCGGTCCCGAAAGAATCAGCGCCGAGCCTGCTGCGACGCTCGATGCATCCAATCCGAAGGAGTTGAGCACGATCTCGCGTTTTCCCGCCGCGAACTCCTCACGAAGCTTCAATGCGGGATGAAAAAGATTACGAAAGTTAAGCCGGCCCTCCGGGCGCGCAGCCGGCTCTGTCAGCCCGAAATCGGCGGCCAGGCGCGCGCCCGCGAAACAAAGATCGAGTTCAGCCACGCACGCGACCCAACCCTGGTAATCCGGAACGAGCGCTGCGATACCGCGGCTGAGCGCGCGCAGGATGCGCGCTTCCTCGGCTTCGATCGCAAGCTCGGTTTCTTTGAGCTCGTTGTTGGCCGAGGTGAGCTCCATGGGCTCGATGAAAACCGATTGTCCGGTGTTGCTGTTGCCCATCAGCACGCCGGGAAGCTTCGATTGCTCAGAGACTTTAACGGGCACGACGTAGCGGCCATCCACGACGTCGTAGAATCGGTCCTGCAGAAGGCCGTCTTCCGACCATTTCTTCACTCGCGCATCCAAAAGCGATTCAAACGCCTGACGTCTGGCCGAGCGCCGTGCGCGCAGCCGCGCGAGCTCAGGCGAAGCGGTATCCAAAATCAAGCCGTCGGAGCTCACCGACTGCGTGATTTTCGCGCAAAGGGCCGGAGTCCTGGGCGCGCGCTCCCAATCGGCGCAAAGCGAGGGAGCCGGAGTAGAGGAATCGCTTGAGGCGCGAAGCGCGCCGAAGTCGGCGCCAAGCAGGCCGATGGTCTCGAAAAAATGCCCGCACGCATGAATTCCGCCCGGCGTGAGCAACGCGTCTTTCGCGGCGGCCTCAAACGGAGCCGAGGGGTCCTGCGTTCCGGTGAGGCGCGAAGAGATCAGCGGATGCTTGTCGAGTCGCGCGCATTCTGCGACTCTGGTTCTTAGGCGCGCGCTCTCCGCGGCGGCCGCAAACGGCGCGTGCGCGGCCGCGACGTCGTGCCCGAGCGCTCCGCGGGTGCGGGCGGCAAGCTCTTTTTGGAGGAGCGGCCATTCCAGGGCCGCAAGCGAGCGCCTCGAAAGCGTTTCTTGCGAAGGAAGCATGGGAACAGAGTAGCACACAATGAGCTTCAATTATCTCGAAGTCGAAAACGCCGTCGCTGAAATCCGCAAGCGCCTCGCTCCCTCGGGTGAGCCGGTCGCCGCGGCCAGTATCGTGGCGGCGGAGCAGGTGGAGTTTCGCCTGCCGGGGCCGCTTGCCGACCTCAATCTCGCGCTTCGTTTCGCGAACCGCGTCTCGCTCGTGTTTTCGCTCAAAGCGCCGTGGGTCGGGCTGCACTGGGCCGATTCGCGTGAATTCAAAAATCCCAAACCGGTGCCGCAGTGGCAGGCGGCGCTCGTCGGAGCGCGCCTGACTTCGATCGAGGCGGTAAAGGACGATCGCGTCGTGATTCTGCGATTCAGTTCGGGCGCGAGTCTGCGCGTGGAACTTTTTCCCGCCAGGCCGAATTGGATTCTTTCAGCGCCTGGCCTGCCGGAAAGCGCGTTCAGAAAACCGGTTCCGCCTCGAAGACCGCTGCAAAGGCCCATGGCGCTTTCGCTGCGTGCTTTCGAAGACGAACCTTCGGGAGATTGGCTTGCGCGCGCGTTTTCGCACGATCAGCATGCGCGCGAGGAGGCGCTTTTTCAAAATGCGCTAAGCCATGCCGCGAATCTGCTTGAAGAAAAACTCGCCGCGCTCATTCGCTTGAAGTCCGCGATTCGCAAGGAACTTGCCGAGTGCGAAAACGCCGAAAGCCATCGCGAAAAAGGCGAGGCGCTCAAAAACGGGCTCTACCTGCGCGCGAAAGCCGGACGCGAAGCCGCGATCGAGGAGGCCGAGGAATGTTTTCAGCGTTATAAGAAACTTCTCCGCGCTCGCAAGGAAATCGCGCCGCGCGCGGCGCGCATCGACGAAGACATCGCGAAACTCCGCGTGGCCTCGCGCGAGGTGGCTTCGTTTCGGCGTCAACCCGGCGAGAATGCCGCGGTCGCATTTCTGCGGTTCACGCGGTTGTTTCGCGCACGCGCGGGAAGCGAGCTCTATCCCGCCGAACCCGAAGCAAAGCAGCTCAAAAAGCGGGAGAAGAAGCTCGGGAAATCAGGTGCGCGGTGTTTTCGCTCGCGCGAGGGACTCGCGATCTGGGTTGGCCGCAACCACGCTGAAAACGAGGAGCTCGTGATTCGTCTCGCGAAGGGAAACGATCTCTGGTTTCACGTGAAGACCCTTCCTGGCGCGCACGCGGTCGTACAGCTGCCGAAGGGGAAAAGCGCTTCGCTTGAGACGATGCTCGATGCCGCGACTCTCGTCGCGCATTATTCAGGCGTTCCCACAGGTGCCGATAAGGTGGAAGTGGACTACACGTTTCGAAAAAACGTCAAACGCGTCGCAGGGAAAGGGAAAGCCTCCGGCGGTGCCTTCCTGGTCACTTATTCCCAGAATAAGACCCTGGTCGTGCGCGTCGAAAAAGAGCGTCTTGAGCGGCTGCTCGCTGAGCGCGAGCGCGATGAAACGCGATAGGTATCGCGTTTTGGCGCGACGCGGATGAGCGAGCTTGCGCCAGCGCGTTTACGCGCAAGCAAGCAATGCCAACGTGACGATGTCACGTTGGCCGTAGCCGCCTAAGGCGGCTGTTTTTACGCGGCAAAATATTCCATACCTCATGTCTCCCTTGAGTTGTTCCGAAGATTCCAACAGGAGAGTTTATGCGGATGGACCGCGAGAGGAACCGGTTCTTTTACCTGTTGGCATTTGCCGCCGCGGGTTTTTGCCTGTTTCGCGCATCTTCATCTTTTGCTGCTTCGGAAGACGTCGAGGAGGTCTACTCGTCGCAACATGCCGACGTCGACGCCGCCGACGACGAAACGAGCGACGAATACGGCCGCATCGACGTGCGGCTTTCGCGACCGGACGAGGCGGAATCAAGGCTTGATCCCGGAGGTTACGCGCAGGTTCCCGGCGTTGAGCGCCTCATGGCCGGAAAAGAAGAGCCCAAGGAAGAATCGCTCATCATTCCGGTAAAACGCGGCCCGGATGAAGGAAATCGCGCCCATCGCGGAATCGCAAGCGTAACGCCCGCTGCGGAATCGGCACGACCCGAATCCCCCGTGCGCGAAACTCCGCGTGGACCCGAGGATCGCGCCAAGAAAATGCCGGCTTCCGAGGCATACGCGCTCGTGACCGATGAGCCGAAGCCCGTGAAGCCCGGCGTTTTTCAGGAAGTGAGCGTCATCGTGAGCGACCACGGCTATTTTCCGAGCCGCATTTTCGTCACGCAGAACATTCCCGTGCGCGTTTATCTGACGACGCCCTCGAAGTCGACACTGTGTTTCATGATCGACAACTGGAGCGTGAAAAAGGGAATCACTCCGGGCAAAGTCGAGGAAGTGAATTTCGTTCCCGACCGCGCCGGAAATTATCGGTTCTACTGCCCGGTGAAGGGCATCGAAGGAACGCTTACGGTACGTGAAGCGCCGGCTCCGGGTGGCGAGCCCGCGCGCAATGTCGCAGCACTTGCCGAGAAGCCCGTTGATCCCCAGAGAGTCTCTTCGTCGCGCACTTATAACGAGCCGAAGAACGCCAAGCAGCTTCGGATGCTGACGGACGACGAATAACCCAAAGCCGCGCGGGGTAGCGATCCATGGGTGTTTTTCAAGACTCGATTGATACTTTCCTTGGCCCCGTAAAATCTTATCTCGAGGACGACACGATCACGGAAGTTCTCGTTAACGGTCCCGGTGAAATTTTCGTGGAACGAAAGGGCCTGCTCGAAAAAGTTCCGGCCTCTTTTCATGATGAGCAGGCGCTTCAGGCCGCCGTCCGCAATATCGCGCAGTTCGTCGGCCGTCGCGTCGACGACGAAAATCCGACGCTTGACGCACGTCTGCCGGATGGCTCGCGCATCCACGCCGTGCTTCCGCCCGCCTCGCGCAAGGGCACAACACTTAGTATCCGCAAATTTTCGAAGGCGTCGACGACTTTCATCGATCTCATCAACCGCGGCTCGATCTCAAAAGACGCCGCGCGCTTTCTCGACGTCTGCGTGTATCTCGCCAAGAACATCATCATCTCGGGCGGAACGGGTTCCGGAAAAACCACGCTCTTAAACGTCGTAGGCTCGCGCATTCCGGGCACGCAAAGGCTGCTCATTATCGAAGACTCAAGCGAGCTTAACATCAAGACGGACCACGTGGTGTATTTCGAAACCAAACCGCCCAACGAGGCGGGAAAAGGCGCGATCACGATTCGCGACCTCATTCGCTCGGCGCTTCGTTTGCGCCCCGACCGCATCGTCGTGGGCGAAGTGCGCGGCCCCGAGGCGCTCGATCTCATTACGGCGATGAACACGGGCCACGGCGGGAGCATGGGAACGACGCACGCCAATACTTCGGTTGACGCACTTGTTCGTCTTGAAACGCTTGCGATGATGGGGGATACGCAGGTGCCGGTCGCCGCGATCCGCCGGCAGATCGCGGCGGCGGTTCACATCGTCGTGCAGATCAAACGCATGCACGACGGATCGCGCAAGGTGACCGATATCGCCGAGGTCGTACCCGAAGTCGACGACTTTGGGCGCTACCAGATCCGCTCGATCTATCAGTACGTGGCGCAAGGCAAGTCGAAAGACGGGCACATCGTCGGCGAGATGGTGCCGACCGGCTATATTCCGAGCTTCATGCACGAGATCGAGCTCAACCGCCTGCCGTTTGGCCGCGACAAATTCGTGGCTCCCGCGTGGTACGATCCGAAAAAAGTAGCCGCCTAGCGGTAGTTTTTTCGCCGGATTTTGATAAACTTTCCTCATGTTCACCGTAGAATTCGTCACGGCTCGCGAGGTGCTCGACAGCCGCGGAAATCCCACCGTTGAAGTCGACGTCAAACTCAAAGAAGGCCCGCTCGGGCGCGCGGCGGTTCCTAGCGGCGCCAGCACGGGTTCGCGCGAGGCTCTGGAGCTTCGCGACGGCGACAAGAAGCGCTACCTCGGAAAGGGCGTGCGCAAAGCGGTCGAAAACGTTCGAAACGAGATCGCCACGCGTCTAGCCGGCAACCGGTTCAACAGTCAGCTCGATCTCGACGATGCGCTCTTGCAACTCGATGGAACGCCGAACAAGGCAAAGCTGGGCGCGAACGCGATTCTGGGCGTTTCCATGGCGTTTTGCAGGGCCGCGGCCGCGGCGTCTAAAACTCCGCTCTACGCGTGGATCGCGAAACTTTACAATAACGATTCCAGTGACTTCGTCATGCCCGTTCCGCTCATGAATATTTTCAACGGCGGCGCGCATGCCGATAACGGCGTCGACTTTCAGGAATTCATGATCGTGCCTGCCGGCGGAAAAACTTTTTCGGAATCGCTTCGGATGGGGGTCGAGGTCTTCCACCACCTCAAAGCCGTGCTTCGCGACGAGCACTTGAACACCGGCGTGGGCGATGAGGGCGGCTTCGCGCCGACACTTGAAGATTACGAAGACAAGCACGAACAGGTCTTGGAATTCGTCATGCAGGCCATCGAGCAGGCGGGCTATCGCGCGGGTAAAGACATATTTCTGGCGCTCGACGTGGCTGCCAGCGAATTCTTCGAAAACGGGAAATACCGCTTCGAAGGCCGCGCGTGCACTTCGTCTGCAATGATCGACGTGTACGAGAAGTTCATGGGTCAATATCCAATCGTCTCGATCGAAGACGGCCTGGCCGAGGGTGACTGGGATGGTTGGAAAGAGATGACCAGGCGTCTGGGGACGCGCGTGCAGCTCGTGGGCGATGATATTTTCGTGACCAATCCCTCGATTCTGCGCGAGGGGATCGAGTCCAAAGTCGCGAATTCCGTGCTCGTGAAGCTCAACCAGATCGGCACCGTCACCGAAACGTTGCGCGCTGTGCGCATGGCGCAGCAGGCGGGTTACGGCGCGATCATCAGCCACCGCAGCGGGGAAACCGAAGACACGTTCATCGCAGACCTCGCCGTGGGCACCGCGAGTGGGCAAATCAAAACCGGCTCGGCCTCGCGTTCCGATCGCATGGCGAAGTACAACCAGCTCCTTCGCATCGAGGAAGAGTTGGGCGGAACCGGCGGCAGACGCGCGCTTTTTAAAGGGATCGAGTCGATCGCGAATGCGAAAAGCGGAAGTTAAACCTTTTCTTGAACAGGGCCGCCGCAAGGGCCGGATTCTACTGGCGCTTTTTGCGGCATGGATCGTCTGGATCTCAGGCGTCTTCGGCAACAGCGGCGTGCTTCAGGCCTATCGCCTGTCGAACGCCCGCTATGAGCTCGGCCAGCGCATCAAAGCGCTCGAGTCGGAAAAATCCGTCCTCGAGTCGGCACTCTCGGGCCTTGAGCGCGATCCGCTTGCGCAGGAGCGCGCCATCCGTGAAACTCTCGGGTTTGTGCGGGAAAACGAGCTTGTTTTCGAGTTCCGATAACCTCCGCGCGGGCGTTCTTGCACAGAGCAAATTCTTCCTCCCAATTGACTCGCAGTAGCGCTTTGTTACGATGATTGCAGATGGACGGCTTCCGGCAAGGATGCAGGAGCGCGACATCAACGGAGGATGGGACGATTATGGCGGTTGGTAAGGTGAAATGGTTCAACGACGCGAAGGGTTTTGGCTTCATCCAACGCGACGGGGGATCGGATGTTTTCGTGCATTACACGGCGATCCGTGGAGACGGTTACAAGTCGCTCCTGGAGGGGCAAGCCGTTGAGTTCGACCTTTACGAGGGGGAAAAGGGCCCCCAAGCGCAGAACGTCACGAAGATTCCGGGGAATACCTGAGGACAGCTCAAGACTCTCTAAAAATTCATGCGAAGCGGAGTATGCGCGATGACGAGGGCATGACGCGCGAGCAGTCCGGTTTCTTCTTCGAGCGCCGTCGCCAGACCCGTCAGTGTCGCGCCCGTGGTGCAGACGTCATCGAGTAAAACGACTTCGCTGATATCGTTCGGAAGGATTTTTGAGGCGATTCTGAACCGTCCGGCGCGATCCGCCGCTTTTCTCTCCGAAATCCGGAGCGTTTTTTGCGGACGGGAGCGTAAAATCTTTCTTGAAAACGCCGGCCGATCGGTCAAGCGCGCTCCACGTCGATGAAGCTCAAGCGCCAACGCCTCGACGAGATGAACCGAGCCAAAATGTTTTCCGGGCGTCCAGACGATCGCAAGGCCGCGAGCCTCCTCGGGGAGGATTCTCCAGAACGCTTCCGCGAAAAATCGCGTCACGTGCGGATTGGGATCGGACTTGCTCGCAAGAATCAGATCCTTCACCCAGCCCTCGTAGGTCGCGAGCGAGTGGATGCGCAAAGAACGGCACGGCTGCCGCGCCGAAATTTCCAGCTCCGCGCCGGCTTTTTGAATCCGTGTTTCCAGGCGCGCGATTTTCTCAACGCAATGCCCGCAGGCCGCCGCGCGCTCTCCGAACAAGGCGCCGCAAAACGGGCAGCGCGTGTTGAAGAGCGAGGCGATCCAGTCTGGAAAATACACCACCCAGACGAACTCAGCATTTATCGTGCCGAGTCTGAACCTTCGTCGGTGCGATCAGGATGCGAGAATCGCCGCGAGTTTCAAGAGCGCATGATCGGCCTTCTTATGCCTGCCGACGGTCTTGCGCAGCGGAATCTCGGCAATCGCTCCGTTCACGACGCCGATCGAGAGGTTGGATTTTCCGTTCACGAGCGCGTCCACGGCGTGAGCACCCATCAAGGATGCCATGTAGCGGTCTTGCGCGGTGGGGGTGCCGCCGCGCTGGAGGTAACCCAGAATGGCCACGCGCGGATCGATGCCGTGCTTGGCGCGAAGATCGAGGGCCAGTTGCGTCGTGAACTCGGGATGCCCGCTCTCGGCCACGACGACAATGCTGCTCAATTTTCCGGCCGCGGCGCTTTTCTTAAGCGAGCGGGCGAGGTCGTCGATGATCGCGGCGTTGGTTTTTCCCGGCACCACGATCGTTTCGGCTCCGCCGCTGACCCCTACGCGCATCGCGATCTCCGCCGAGGTGCGTCCCATCACTTCGACCAAAAACACGCGGTCATGCGCGCTTGCCGTGTCGCGGATCTTGTCGATCGCATCGAGCGCGGTGTTCACCGCCGTGTCGAAGCCGATCGTGTACTCCGAGCCGTACACGTCGTTGTCGATCGTGCCGGGTATGCCCACGACCTTGAATCCGTTTTCCTTCTGCATGAGGTGCGCGCCGGTGTACGAGCCTTCGCCGCCGATCACCACGAGCGCGTCGATTTTTTTTCGTCTTAAGATATGCACCGCTTCGGCGCGCGCGCTTTTCTGGAAGAAGGCCTGGCAACGGTCGGTTTTAAGGATCGTCCCCCCGCGCTGGATGATGTTGGCGACCGAGCGCAGGTTCATTTTCTCGAACGTGCCTTCAAGGAGCCCCGTGTAGCCTTTGTAAACCCCGTAAACGTCGAGGCCGTGAAAAATCGCGCAACGCACGACCGCGCGCACGGCCGCGTTCATGCCGGGAGCGTCGCCGCCGCTGCAAAGTACGGCGATGGATCGGGGACCGGACCTCAAAGGTCCGCGCTTTCGCGCCGTTTTTTTTGCTTTCATCGTGCCCCTTTCAGCAGCGAAGTGCCCGTCATCTCGGCGGGCTTAGGCAGGCCCATGATCTCAAGCATCGTGGGCGCGAGATCGGCCAGCACGCCGTCTCCAAGCGCGTACTTAAAGCGCTTGGAAAGGTAATGAACGGGCACGGGGTTGAGCGTGTGCTGCGTGTGCGGCTGATCGTGCTCGTCGCGCATTTCCTCGATATTTCCGTGATCGGCGGTGATGATGACCTCGTAGCCCGCGCTCAAAGCCGTTGTCACGGCAATATTCAAGCACCGATCGACGGTTTCCATCGCTTTGACCGCCGCTTCGTAGTTTCCGGTGTGTCCGACCATGTCGGGGTTGGCGTAGTTCACGAGCACGAAATGATCGCGCGCCTCTTTAAGCCTCAATGAGAGTTTTTCGGTGACTTCGGGCGCGGACATCTCGGGCTTAAGGTCGTAGGTCGCGACGTCGCGAGGCGATGGAATGAGAGCGCGCTCCTCGCCCGTGAACACCTGCTCACGCCCGCCGTTGAAGAAAAACGTCACGTGGGCGTATTTTTCAGTCTCGGCGATGCGGAATTGCCGGAGCCCGTTTTGTTCAAGCAGCTCAGGAAAGATCTTCCCGGGATTCTGCGGCGGAAAAGCGACGGGGAGCGCAAGCGTCTTGTCGTACCGGGTGAAGCACAGAAACCGCGAAAGCCGCGGAAACTTATCGCGCTTAAACCCGGCGAATCCGTCTTCGGTCAGCGCGCGGGTAAGCTCGCGCGCGCGGTCGGCGCGAAAGTTCGCGAAAACCACGGCGTCCCCGTCTGCGATGAATCCGCGTCCGGCCTCGGGCTCGAAGCGGCTTGGCACGACGAATTCGTCGGTTACATTTTTTGCGTGCGAATCGCGCAGCGCCTCGATCGCCGCGTCGATACCGTTCCCTGTTTTTAAAGGATGCGCGGTTGCCGCCCCGGTGAGCGCCCGGTGCGCGAGCTCCACGCGATCCCAGCGATGGTCGCGGTCCATGGCGTAATAGCGCCCCGAAAGCGAGCCCACGACGGCATGCGGGTGCGCCTTCAGGAATTCTTCGAGCTCACGCACGTATTTCAGGCTCGAAGTGGGAGGCGTGTCGCGGCCGTCGGTGAAGACGTGGATCGTGACGGGCGCTTTTTCCGACGCAGCCGCTACGAGCGCCTTGAGGTGGTCGATGTGCGCGTGCACGCCCGCATCCGACAGAAGTCCCAGCAGGTGCACGCGGCCGCCCGATCTTGCCGCCGCCTCGACCGTGGCCGTGATTTCTTCATTCCGGCGGAAGTCGCCGTTGCGGATGTCGCGGTTGATGCGCGTGAGCTCCTGATAGACCACGCGCCCCGCGCCCATGTTCGTGTGGCCGACCTCGCTGTTTCCCATCACGCCGGGAGGAAGGCCCACGGCCTCGCCGCACGTGAGGAGCTGCGCGCGCGGAAATTTCGCCGCGATCCCGCGGTAAAACGGCATCTTCGCGTTTTTGATCGCGTTGAAAGGATAGTTTTTTCCGTCGCCGAAGCCGTCTAAAACGACGAGTAAAATCTTAGGAGTGGTTGCCGCGGAGGCTCGCGAAGCCATAGTTCAATTACATGTCACGAAGGCGCTTTTTTCAAGCGTTACGGCCAGCCTCAGCCGTTGTGATAGGGATGGCGGCTTAAGATCGATAGCGCGCGAAACACCTGCTCAGACGCCACCACCGCGGCCAACTCGTGAGGAAACGTAAAGGCCGAGAGCGAAAGCACCTGGCGCGCCCGCGCTTTGACCGATTCCCCGAAACCGTGTTCGGCTCCGCACAGCACGATCCACTCCGAGGGCGAGCTGTCCCGGATTTTTTCGACGTGGGAAGCGAACGCGCGGCTGTCCATCGCGTGGCCTTTTTCGTCGAGGACCGTGAGGCAAGCGCGCGCGCCCCGCCGGTCAAGCCACTCCAGTACCGCGGCGTCTCGCTCCTCCGCGTCGCGCCCGCGTGTCGCAAGAGATTCATGTGAAGCATCGGCGAAGCGGCCCATGAGCTTCAAGTAATGGACGAAGAGCCGCTCGCAAGCGTCAGACTTAAAACGGCCAAGAGTGACGAAGACGATGCGCACAATGACCGCGCTTTTTCAGCGCGCGCTTGCGCCGCCAGGCGCTCTTGAGGCGTGGGCGGGAACGGCCGCAGTGGTGTAAAATTCTTCAGGAATCGGCAGGCGGGGCGCCTCCCCCCAAAGCGATTCCAGGTCGTAGTACTCGCGGATGTAGTCGTGAAAAACATGCACGATGACGGCGCCGAAATCGAGCAGCACCCAGCGGCCCTCGTCGTAACCTTCGACGATCGGCCTCTTGTGGCCGAACTCGCGGGTTACGCGGATGACCTCGTCGGCGATCGCCTGGACCTGCCGCTCGCTTGCCCCGCTCGTGATGAGGAAATAATCGGTGAACGCACCCACTTTGGAGACGTTGAAGATGAGGCTATGGTCGGCCTTCTTGTCGATGGCGGCGTGGACGCACGAAAGAACGAGTTCTTGAGAGTTTCTCATTGGCACCTCGATACCATATCGCCGGCGCGGATTTCAAATTTTCCGTTTCGCCCGGATCTCGCTGGCGCTGATCGCCGGGAGATCCAAATCGACGAATCTCACGAGCGCGGAAGGGTGGGCCCGCGCCACGGCACGGGCCTTTTCAGACGCTCCGGCGCCTTTGCGTCTGACCACGATAAAGCCGCACGCGCTTAAAATCTCGGGAAAACCATGCCAGCCCTCGATTTTCGCGAAGGCATCCTCGCCGAGGATGAAAAATACGCATCGACCGGGATGTGCGTCTTTAAAATGCTTGATCGTAGTAAGTGAATAGCTTGGCTCTGTAGTTTTAATCGCGCCTTGTATTTCAAAATCCGATACCCTTACGCCCGCGATTTCGCGGACCGCTTCGGATGTCATTTCAAGGCGTGCCTCTGGCGCATGTTCAAGAGCGCCTTTGCGCGGCTGGATCCCGCACGGCACGACGTACAAAGGATTAAACGAAAAACGTTCCTGGATCTTGCGGATCAGCTCGACGTGCCCCGCGTGAATCGGATTGAAACTGCCGCCGAAAACAGCGACAGCACCCTTGGCCTGAACTCGCGGTTTCATCCGGCCTCGCGAGCCTCGTCGCCGAGCTCTTTAGCCAATCGCCGCACGAGATCGTCGAGTCCGAGGTGAGAGACGCCCGAAATGAAGGCCATGTTTTTGTATTTGAGCGCGGAGAGTTTCTTCTTAAGCGCGGAGAGGAATTCCTCAGCGAACAAATCGCATTTGTTCAGCGTGACGATCTGAGGCTTGCCGGCGAGGTCGGGGCTGAACGTGTAAAGCTCGGCGTCGATGATTTCCTTGTCGCGCACGACCGCGTTTGCGAACTCGCCGACGTCTTCGGTGCCGAATTCCTTCAGAAGCTTCGCTCCGTCGATGAGATGCACCAGACGCCGCGTGCGTTCGAGGTGTTTCAAGAATTTCGTTCCAAGACCACGGCCGAGGCTCGCGCCCGCAATGAGCCCGGGTACGTCGGCCACGACGAACGTGGGGGACGTGCGCTCTTTTCCGGCGCGCACGACGCCGAGATTCGGAACAAGCGTGGTGAACGGATAATCGGCGATCTTCGGCCGCGCGGCCGAAATCTTCGAGATGAGCGTGCTCTTTCCGGCGTTGGGATAGCCTACGAGGCCCACGTCGGCCAAAAGTTTGAGCTCCAGCCGCACGAGTTTTTCTTCGCTGGGTTCGCCCGGCTGCGCGAATTTCGGGGCCTGGTTGGTGCTCGTCGCGAAATGCGAGTTGCCCTTTCCTCCGCGACCGCCTTTGCAGATGAGAAGCCGATCGGATTCCGTCGCGAGATCCGCGAGAACCTCGCCGGACTCGAGCTCTTTTACGATCGTGCCGACAGGAACCTGGATGAACACGTCCAAACCGTCGCGGCCTGCTTTGTTTCCGCCTTGTCCCGGCTTGCCGTTTGGCGCTTCGTAGACGCGTTGATATCTAAAATCGAGAAGGGTGGCGAGATTGCGGTTAGCGACGATCCAGACGTCGCCGCCTTTGCCGCCGTCGCCCCCGGCGGGGCCTCCGCGAGGAACGTATTTTTCGCGCCGAAAACTGACGCAGCCCGCGCCGCCGTGGCCGGAGCGCACCGTAATCCTAGCCTCATCAATGAATTTCGCCATACTGCTCGTTTCTTTTCCGCTTATGCGGCGTCAGACTCCTCGTTGCTCCCGCAGCGGCCACCCACGGCCGCTTTGGTCGCAAACTCGTCGTCTTCCTTGCCTAAGCGGAAAATAAACTTCGCAGACACGGAGTATCGTTTCTTTTCCGCTTTAAACTTCGCAGCTTCGGCTCTTTCCGCTTATGCGGCGTCAGACGGCGCGCGGGGAGTTCAGGATGCGATCGCGGCGGGGTAGACGGAAACTTGCCGGCGCTTCTTGTCGTAGTGCTCGAACTTCACGACGCCGCCGATGGCCGAGTACAACGTGAAATCGCGTCCACGGCGCACGTTCTTTCCGGGATGAAAAACCGTTCCGACCTGGCGAACGAGAACTTCACCGGGGTTCACGGTTTGCCCGCCGTAGCGTTTCACGCCGCGCATTTTCGGGTTTGAATCGCGTCCGTTCTTGGAACTTCCGCCAGCTTTTTTATGGGCCATGAATCACTCCGTATTTCTTTTTCTAAAAAGATTAAATCAGGCCTTGGTTTTCCTGGCCGTGCTTTTGGCGGCCGGTTTTTTCGCCGCGGCCGTCTTCGCGCCCGCCGTCTCGCGCTCTTTCCGTCTTTCTTCCGTGCGATTCGAGAACTTAACGCTTGCGTCCATGAGGATCTCGTTGCGTTTGGCGGAGTCGTATTCAAAACTTCCGCCCTGGCCGTCTTCGACCTTCGTGACGAGCACGCGCGTGAGCTCCTGGCGATGGCCGATCGTGCGGCGATACCGCTTGCGGCGCTTGTACTTGATCGTGAGGAGTTTCTCGCCGCGCGAGTCTTGATCCACGATTTCGGCCTGCAGTTTTGCCGAAGCGACGTAAGGTTTGCCAACGAGCACGTTTTTGTCGGTTTTTCCGCCGATGAGAAGCACCTTGTCGAAGGTGATCATCTCGCCGTTGTTCCCCTGGAGTTTTTCCAGAAAAAGCACGTCGCCGGCCGTTGCACGATATTGTTTGCCACCCGTTTCAATGATTGCGTACATAGGTCGAAATTTTTACTTCGTAACCTGTTGTTTCGTCAAGGCTCTTGTTTCAACCGGGCATTTGAGGCAATACTTTAGCCATGGGCGCAAAAGATCGGACGCGCGATTTCATGAAGCAGGCCATCGAGTTGGCCCGCCGCAACGTGAATGGCAGTAACGGGGGACCCTTCGGTGCCGTGGTCGTCAAAGACGGCAAGGTCATCGCGGAGGGGAATAACCAGGTGACGAGCCTCCAGGATCCCACCGCGCACGCCGAGGTCCAAGCCATTCGAAAAGCCTGCCAAGCTTTGGGAACCTTTGATTTAAGCGGGTGTGAGATCTACTCGAGTTGTGAGCCCTGCCCGATGTGCCTGGGCGCGATTTATTGGGCCCGACCCGCAAGAGTTTACTTTGGAGCCACCCGGCAGGATGCCGCTCGCGCGGGTTTTGACGACGATCTGATCTATTCCGAGATCAACGTCGCGCCCGAACGGCGCAAGATACCCATGAAGCAGATTCGGCTCGACGAGACCGATTCCGTGTTTTCCGCCTGGAACTCCAAGGAAGACAAGATCCGTTACTGAACGCGCTTTATTTGAGCAAGTCGTGGCGGCAAAAAGAGCGGGGGAGCAGATTCGCGAGTGTAATCGTTTCGTTAAGGCCCTTGGAGTTTACGATATGAACGAGGAGTTTCGAGGGGTTTCGCGTGAATTCCATCAAGACCTGCCTGCAAATCCCGCAGGGGAACCATCCTTTTTGAGTGGCGATCGCGATCTCGCGGATTTCTCTGGCGCCGGCCCGTACCATCGCGGCCACGGCGTTGCGTTCGGCGCAAACGGTCGCTCCGTAGGTCGAGTTTTCGACGTTGCAACCGGAGTGCATGCCACCCCTGGAATCGACGATCGCGGCACCGACCATGCACTTGGAATAAGGCGCGTAGGCCTTCAGTCGCGCCTCGCGCGCGGCCGCGATCAGTTTTTTTCGCGCTGCTGCCGTCATGCGGTTGCTCCCGCGGCCGGCGCCGAAGGTTTTGCGGTCGCGATATTTTCCGGCGCTGTCGTGTGGACGAGATCCGGAATCGCCTCATCCAAAAGCGTGAACAGCCGGCTTGCCGATCTTCCGGCATTTTGCACGATTTCGCTGTGCGAGAGTTTTCGCGAGGTGATGCCGGCGGCGAGGTTCGTGATGCACGAAACGGCGGTCACGCGCACGCCAAAGTGGTTCGCGGCGATGACTTCCGGGACCGTCGACATGCCGACCGCGTCGGCGCCTAGCGCGCGCAGCATTCGCACTTCCGCGGGCGTTTCGTACGTGGGCCCGGAAAGCGCGGCATACACGCCCTCGCGCAGGCTCATGCCGAGTCTTGCGGCGGCAGCGCGGATCGCATCGAGACAGCCTTGGCTGTAGGCCTCGGTCAGGTCGGGAAAGCGGGGGCCGAGCTCCTTCAAGTTCGGGCCGCGCAGCGGGTTATCGCCCATCAGGTTGATGTGATCGGTAATCAATATCAAATCGGCTTCGCGGAACGACGGATTGATTCCGCCCGCGGCGTTGGTCATCACGATCGTGTCGATTCCCAGCATGCAAAGCGAGCGCGTGGGAAAAACGATCTGATCCATCGAGTGGCCTTCGTAAAAGTGAAGGCGCCCTTGCAACACGGCGACCGGAACCGCAGGTGTTGTGGCCTGGTTTGGCTGGGCAAGAGTTCCGATGATGAGCTTTCCTTCGTGTCCTTCGACCGAGGTCGGAAGGAAGTGCGGGATTTTCGCGAAAGGAATGGTGATCGCGTTCTTGATGCGATCGGCGTATTGGCCCAGCCCCGACCCGAGAACGATCGCGACCTTGGGCTTTACGTGAATGCTGCCCTCAATGAATTTCGTGGCTTCAATCAGCTTTCTATACAAGGATCACCTTCTTGATGAGCTTTGGCCGCGCCGTTTTGAGCTTGCTTATACAATAGGCGCCTTCGATGCGCTTTAAGATTTGATGGAGGTCTATCCCGCCGGTTTCAAGCGATTTTCGGCTGTAATGGACCGTGAGCAGGGGTTCTCCCTTGCGCACGGACGTTCCGATCTTGGCGTGCAGGAGATAGCCTACCGAGGCGTCGATGGCATCAGTGGTTTTCTTTCGCCCGCCGCCGAGATCAACCAGCGCCATGCCGAGCTCGCGCGTGTCGATTTTGGCGACGGTGCCGGTTTTCGTGGCCGAAACGATCGCCGTTTGCGGACTGACCGTGAGCGCTTCACGGTGGCGGGTGACGTCGATGCGCGCACCCTGGGCCGAGCACATCTCGCGGAATTTTTGCAGAGCCGCGCCGTTCTGCAATGCCCGATGAGCTGCCGCGCGTGCCGCCGCGAGAGATTTGGATTTTCCTCCGAGCAAAAGCATGTGCGCGGCGAGCTCGACGGTGAGATTGCGCAGGTCTTCCGGACCGGCGCCCGAGAGCATGTCGATGCATTCAAGAATCTCGAGAGTGTGGCCGACGGCTTGGCCCAGCGGCTGGCTCATGTCGGTGATGAGCGCGCGCACTTTGATTCCGAGCTGTCTTCCGACCGAGATCAGCGATTTGGCCAATTTCTCGGCGTCGCTTTGCTTTTTCATGAACGCGCCGGAGCCGGTTTTGATGTCAAGAACGAGGCCTGAAATCCCTTCGGCCGCTTTTTTGGAAAGAATACTCGCCGTGATGAGAGGGATGCATTCAACCGTCGCGGTGACATCGCGGAGCGCGTACAAAAGTTTATCGGCGGGAACGAACGCCTCGGATTGCCCCATCATCGCGACGCCGGTTTTTCCGACGATGCGAACGAAGTCGGAGGTCGAGAGATCGGTGCGAAAGCCGGGAATGCTTTCCAGCTTATCAAGGGTGCCGCCCGTGTGGCCAAGGCCGCGGCCCGAAACCATCGGCACGTCAACACCGAGCGCGGCGACGAGCGGAGCGAGTGCAATGGAGACTTTGTCGCCCACACCGCCGGTGGAGTGTTTGTCTATTTTGGGTCTGCCGCCTGGAAACGTGATCTGTTCGCCACTTTCGGTCATTTTCCGCGTGAGTGTCGAGGTCTCTCGTGGATTCATTCCCTGAAAATAAGCCGCCATGAGAAAAGCGGAAACCTGGTAGTCGGGGATGCGCTTGTGCGCGGCTTCCTGGATGAAAAAACCGATCTCCTCGGGCGAGAGGGCTTCACCGTCTCTTTTTTTTCGGATGATTTCGACGGGGTTGAAATTCATGCGTGGATCGCTGTTAGCGCGCTCGTGCCGACGTTAAGGCAATCGACTTTTCCGGTGAGCGCGTGCGCGACGGTCTGGCCGATGTCGGCAAACGTGCTTCGGTCGCCCAAGCGCGCGGCCTTGGCACCCTTTCGATACGCGATAAACGGCACGTGCTCGCGGGTATGATCGGTGCCGCGATAACTGGGGTCATTGCCGTGGTCGGCGGTTAGGATGACGAGGTCGCGTTCGGTGAGTTCGGCCTCAAGTTTCGGGATGAACGCGTCGAAATCCTCGAGGGCTTTCGCGAAGCCCGGAATGTCGCGGCGATGGCCGTAGTTCATGTCGAAGTCGATGAGATTGGCAAAGAGCAGTCCGCGCGGATGTGTCTCAAGCGTCTTTAAAATCACGCGCATCCCGTCGGCGTTGTCTTCGGTCTCAAGGCTTTCCTGAATTCCGCGGCCGTTGAAAATATTCCAGATCTTTCCGATGCCGGTGGTTTTGTGACCGGCGTCGATGGCGTGTTCCATCATGGTTTTCTTCGGGGGGGTTTGAGAGAGATCTTTTCGTCGCGGCGTGCGCTTGAAATCCGCGGCGGTTTTCCCTGCGAAGGGGCGTGCGATCACGCGCGAGATCCGCAGCTCGTCGCAGATTTTTCGAGCGCTCTTTGAGATCGCGTACAGGCGCTCAAGGCCAAACGCCTCTTCGTGCGCGGCGATTTGCCAGACCGAATCAGCCGAAGTGTAGAGTATCGGCTTTCCGGTTTTCATGTGCTCAACGCCCAGCTCTCTGATGATCTCGGTTCCTGATGCGGTCTTATTGCCAAGAACGCCCGGAAGATCATTCTCGCGCATCCAGCGCGCCACGATCTCTTTTGAGAATCCGTTTGGAAAAGTCGCGAACGCTTTTTCCACCACCACGCCGGCCATTTCCCAGTGACCGCTCGTGGTGTCTTTTCCATTGGAGAGCTCGCGGCAGCGACCAAAACTTGCCACGCATTGATCAAGCGGGAGCGCGGGTACGGTCGGCATTTTGGTGAGATGGCCTAATCCCCAGCGTGCAAGGTTGGGGAGCTTAAGGGCGGGGTGGCGCGAGGATACGTGGCCGAGCGTATCCGACCCCGGATCGCCGTATGCTCCGGCGTCGGGAAGTTCTCCGCATCCGACACCGTCTAAGACGATGAGCAGGACGCGGTCGATTCCTTGAGAACCCATGGGTTGCTTCATAGAAATATCCTTAAGTGCATCCAATGCTTAACGCGAGACGGTGCGGGTTGGCATTAGAAAATTTAGGGGTGTTTTGCTGGGAATCGCTCCAAAAGGAGTCCTCCGTCGCCTGATATTGCGGCGCAGCAATCAGCGACGCGCAACACTATATTCTTGAATAGATAAATACGGTATACTACGTACACAGTATGCGGTTTATATCCTCCCTCAGATCCCTTGTGTTGGGAATGTGGGTGGGTGGCATCCTGGTTACAGGGATGATTGCCGCTCCCGTGATTTTTTCAAAATCTGGTTCCAAAACTCTCGCCGGAAGTCTTTTCGGGGAAGTCTTGCGGGGTTTAAACAGATTTGAGCTTGCCTGCTGGCTGCTTTTGGCGGTTTTGCAGGCCATATTGGTTTATCGCGAAGCCGACCCCGTCGGAGGCGGGAATGCGACGCGCGGTAGGTTTTGGAAGCAGGTGCCGATCGGCTGGAGATATTCCAACGTCCTCCTTCTTCTGATGTTTTGTACCTGGTTTTATTACGCCCGTGTTCTGACTCCCGAAATGGCGATGCTTAAAGCGACGATTCCGTCGTTCGACATTGAGATCGCGCAGTTGGAGAACGATCCGGCCCGCTCACGAGAGCGACAAGCGCGTCAGCGGTTCGACACCCTTCATCGGCGGTATTCGCGGACGATGCAGGCAAACCTGATCTTGGGCGTGATCATGGTTTTGATTCCGCGAAAAAAACAACAAGGACTCAATGCGACTGACGTTGCGTAAAGTCGTTCAACTCGTCCCGATTAGTCTTCTAGCGCTGTTATTGGGCCTGGAAGCCGGCAGTAAGCAAGCGCGCGCCGCGTACGGACCCTACGATGCCTTGGGCACCGTGGGAATCTCGGCCGGCGTGGGCGCCATTCTGGGACTCTCGACGACCTCGTTTTACACGAACCCCACCGACCACATGAGAAATGTGGCTGTTGGCGTGGGTGTGGGCGTGATCGTGGGAGTGGGAGTGGCCGCTTACATGCTGGCTGCAGGAGATCAAGAAGACGAGATCGCCCCTGAAGAGCTTTTGATTTATCCCGAAAAGGATAAGAAAGACGGAAAAGGGGAAGACGAGCCCGGCAAGAAACCGGGAATGGAACCTGAGAAGCCTGAGAAGAAGAAAAAAGAGGAAGGCGCGATGCTTCGGTCTCGCAGCCGTTTCTTTGGCCGCCGCGGCGGCTCTTTTGACCGGAGTTCCGCCTCAGTTCCGGGAACGACATCGCAATGGCCACTGCTGTCGGGCATGGTGCCCGACACGAGAGGCTGGACAGTCGCGATGAACGTCCTGGAATTGAGGTTCTAAATGTCCACTGAATTAATTATCAACGCCACACTTCCTGAAACCAGAATCGCCCTCCTTGAAGACGGCGAGATTCAGGAAATGCTGATCGAACGCGACTCCGAAAAGGGGATCGTCGGAAATATTTATAAAGGCCGCGTTCTGCGCGTGCTGCCGGGGATGCAGGCGGCCTTCGTCGACATCGGTCACGAGAAGGCCGCGTTTCTATACGTCGATGACGTGTTTTTCGCGGACATGGATACACCCATGGCCACGAACGCGCTGACCGATGACATCCACAAACAAGACGACGAGAGCCCCGCTCAGATCGTGCAACCAAACCCGAATCGCATCGTGATCACCCCTCCCAAGCCCTCTGTCGCGCCGGTGGTGAGGGAGGTCGCCAGGGAAATGAGCAGAGATCAGCGCGGAGGGCGCGGGGAGAGGGATCGCGGCCGCGGCGGCCGTGGTCGCGATCGGGATCGCGGTGGCAAGCGCCACGACATGAAACGCGTGGGCCCTTTGCAAAAAGGCGGACAAAGAGGCGGCGCGACACCCAATTTCGTTCCGGGTTCGCCTGAAGAGCATGCCTGGATGCAGCGCCAGTACGGGCAGCAGATGATGGACATCAGCGAAGAGGATTACCTCGCCGAGATGGAGCGCGTGCGGCGCAGCCGCGAGGCGGGCGGCGCGCAGGATAAGAGTGAGGCCGCCCCTCCGGCCGTCGCGAGCGCGATTGAAAAGCCGGTTGTGGCGCCGGTTGTGACTCCAGTGGAGCGCAAGGAGCCCGAGGTTTTCGCGCAGGCGGCGGAGCCGGGTGAGGCCGATTCGCCCCCGGCTCGAGGATTTGTTCAGGAAGAACCGGCAGAGGCCGAAGAAGACGTCGCCCAGTCGGCCGCGATTTACCGGCCTGAGCCGATCGTCGATCTCGACGCTTGGGTGCACGAGATCGCTCACGTGCAGGCGGATCATGATCCCGACGGCGCTGAACTGACGTCCGCCGAAGCTGCTCCTCAAGCTCCAGAAGCTCCGGCGGCATCCATGGAGCAGGTGCCGCGCACGCTAGCCGAAGTGGCCGCCGATGCGGTCGCCGCGGAAAAGCCGGTCGAGCAACCGGCGCAGCCGGCGCCGATAGGGCGGGAAAGGCATCCCCACAGAGGCCGCCACGGCGGTCATGCGCCGGGGCAGCGGCACGGCCGCGGCCGCCGTTCCGAAGAGATGGATGACGATTCCGAAGTTGTCCAAAAGCGCCGTCGCCACGAGCCCGTCAACATCGCCGATCTCGTGAAAGAGGGTCAGGAGATTCTCGTCCAAGTCGCAAAAGATCCGATCGCCACGAAGGGCGCGCGGCTGACGTGCCACGTGAGTCTGCCGGGCCGGTATCTTGTTTTCATGCCGTCGGTCGATCACGTCGGAGTTTCGCGCCGCATCGAAAACGACGTTGAAAGACGGCGGCTTAAGGAAACGATTTCGCACATCCGCCCGGCAAAGACCGGCGTGATCGTGCGCACCGCGAGCGGCAAGCAGACCGATATGAAGCTTAAGGCGGATCTCGATTACCTCGTGGAGGCGTGGAACGAGATCCAGCGCAAGTTCAAGAAGCAGCGCTCGCCGACGGTTCTTTACCAGGATCTCACGATCGCGCTCCGCTCGATTCGCGACATGGTGAACGATGAGGTGGATAAAGTCGTCATCGACTCCAAGCGTGAGTTCAAGTCGGTCTCGAAGTTCGTCACGCGGTTCATGCCGGTCTTGAAAGACAAGCTTGAGCTTTACGAAGGCGCGATGCCGATTTTCGACCATTACGGAATCGAGACGGAAATCGAGCGAGCGCTCGAGCGGCGCGTTTGGCTGAAATCCGGCGGTTACATCGTCGTCGACCAGGCGGAGGCGCTGGTCGCGATCGACGTGAATACAGGCCGCTACGTCGGGAAAAAGAACCTCGAAGAAACCATCCTGAAAACGAATCTCGAGGCCGTCGAGGAAATCGCCTACCAGCTGAGAATCCGAAACTGCGGCGGCATCATCATCCTCGATTTGATCGACATGGAAAAAGATTCGCACAAGGAGAAGGTCTACAAGGCGCTCGAAGAAGCGCTCAAGAAAGACCGCGCCCGGCCCACGATCATGCGAATCAGCCAGCTTGGTCTCGTCGAGATGACGC
The DNA here is from genome assembly GCA_016186905.1 of Deltaproteobacteria bacterium. Lineage (GTDB taxonomy): Bacteria > Bdellovibrionota > UBA1018 > UBA1018 > UBA923 > JACPKS01. The sequence goes on along the minus strand of JACPKS010000006.1, from coordinate 8,218 downwards.
GAAAACGCACGCGCGATACGATCGTACGTTCCCTTTGCCAGCCGTGCACGCAATGCAAGGGGCGTAGTTTCGTCAAGAACCCGCTCACGATCAGCTACGACATCCTTCGCGACATCGAGCGCGAGGGATACGACAAAGAGACGACGGCGGTTTCCATCCAGTGTCATCCCGAGGTGGCCGATATTCTGGAAGGCGAAAAGAGCGATGTGCTTCAAAACCTCGAGCAGGAATTCGGAAAGAAAATTTCCGTGCGCGCGAACGGCGCCTATCCGCTCGAGCAATACGAGCTCGTCACGCATCGGGAGGGCAAAGCCGACGTCAGCTACACGAGCGAGGAACGGCGCCAGCAGCTCCGTCAGAAGGTGAGCGCGCGCCTGCAGCAGATGGCGACCGAACAAAGAAAGGCCGCGGAGCAGGAGCGCCAGGAAAAACGCCAGAGCCGCGAAGAGGAAAGTCGCGAAAGAAACGAGCAGCGGCGTGCGCGCGAGCAGGAGCGGCTTAAGCTACGTCAGCAGGGCGATGCTTCGGCGGGACCTGCGGCCGAGTCGTCAGCGTCAGCCGAAGGCGGGCCGCAAGCGTTGGAGGGTGAAGGCGACGAGGGGTTTGGCGCTGACGTGGGTGCCGGTGAAGGTTCCCGTCCGCAGCAGCGGCCTCCGGCAGAAGGACGCGAAGGGGAGGGGGCCCCCCGGCGGGGAAGAAGGCGCGGACGAGGGGGGCGAGGAAGAGTTCCGCACCCGGGTCGTCCGGGTCAGGGTCCACATCAGGGCAAAAGCGGTGGGCACGCACCGCGCGATGTGGACGCGAGGACGCGGACGGGCGAGGAGCATGGTGCGGCGTCGCGCGAGGAGAACGCGGTCGATCGCGCGATTGACACGGGCGCGGAGGCGCCTCGTTCGGAAGAGACAGGGAATCGCGATAGAGACCGTGGCCGCGATAACCGCGGCAGGGATCGCGGCCCTCGCGGCGGCGGCGCGAGAGCGGGAGGGCCAGGTGAAGGCCCGCCGCGGATGTCGCGCGGGGATATGGTGCTCCAGCGCTATCGCGAGCTGGAAAAACAGGAAAAGGAACGCGCGCGCGCCAAGCAAGAAGAGCAGGGACGTGGTTCCAAAGGATCTGAAGGCGGCTCAGGCGCTCCCGGCGGCGAAAAAGGGAAACCCTAGAACGGGTTTTTGGCAAGAAACGGTCAATCGCAATGGATAAGGCGTACAATCCAGAGTCGTTTGAATCCCGCATCTACGGATGGTGGGAAAAAAGCGGCTGCTTCAAGGCCGACGACGCAAGCGACAAACCTCCGTTCATGATCGCGATGCCGCCGCCCAACGTGACGGGCGCGCTTCACAACGGTCATGCTCTCACCGTCACGATCGAGGATGCGCTCACGCGTTGGAAGCGGATGTGCGGTTTCAACGCGCTCTGGATGCCGGGAACCGATCACGCGGGCATCGCGACACAGATGGTCGTCGAGCGCGAGCTCGCGAAGGATGGCTTAAGCCGCCACAAGCTCGGGCGCGAAGCCTTCATCCAAAAAGTCTGGGAGTGGAAAGAGAAATACGGGAACATCATCACGACGCAGCTGAGAAGGCTCGGCGCAAGTCCGGATTGGAGCCGCGAGCGCTTCACGATGGATTCGGGTCTTTCGCTCGCCGTGCGCGAGGTTTTCGTCTCGCTTTACGAGCAAGGACTTTTGTATCGTGGCGCCCGCATCATCAACTGGTGCTTTCGCTGTCATACGGCACTTTCCGATCTGGAGGTCGTGCCGACCGAGAGGAAAGGTCACTTCTGGCACGTCAAATACGTGCTGAGCGACGGCTCCGGCGAACTCGTCATCGCGACGACACGGCCGGAAACGCTTTTGGGCGACACGGCCGTGGCCGTGCATCCGGAAGACGAGCGTTACAAGAAACTCGTCGGGGAAAAAGTGCGCCTGCCGTTGCTTGACCGCGAGATCCCGATCATCGCCGATGCCTACGTCGATCGCGAGTTCGGTTCGGGGGCGCTCAAGATCACTCCGGGGCATGATTTCAACGACAACGAAATCGGAAAGCGCCACAACCTTTCCGTCATTAACTTATTCGATAAAGAAGGCCGCGTGAACGAGCACGGCGGGCCCTACAAGGGCCGCACGATCGCCGAAGCGCGCGAGAAGATCGTCGCCGATCTCATCGCGCGCGGGCTTTTGGTTCGCACCGAAGATCACGCGCACAGTGTTGGCGTGTGCCAGCGCTGCGAGCGCGTGGTCGAGCCGACGGTGAGCGATCAGTGGTTCGTGAACGTCAAGCCGCTCGCCGAAAAAGCCATCGCGGCGGTGAAACTCGGCGAGAAACTCTCGCTTGCCGAAGTGGACGCGCGCGAAGACGCGATCAAACTCGTGCCCGAGGGTTGGGTGAATACGTACTATCAGTGGATGGAAAACATCCGTGACTGGTGCGTTTCGCGCCAGCTCTGGTGGGGGCATCAGATACCCGCTTGGTATTGCGACAAGTGCGGGCACATCACCGTAAGCCGTACCGACGTCACGAAGTGCGGGAAGTGCGGCTCGATCGGCGTGAAGCAGGATCCCGACGTGCTCGATACGTGGTTTAGCTCGTCGCTGTGGCCGTTTTCGACGCTGGGGTGGCCGGAGAAAACAAAAGCGCTCGAAACTTTTTATCCGACGGCCGTGATGGAAACGGGCTTCGACATTCTGTTTTTCTGGGTCGCGCGCATGATCATGATGGGCCTGCATTTCAACGGCGGGCGCGCTCCGTTTAAGCGAGTGTACCTGCACGCGATGGTGCGCGACGAAAAAGGCCAGAAGATGAGCAAGACCAAGGGAAACGTGATTGATCCCTTGGACATCATCCGCGACTTCGGCGCCGACGCGTTTCGGTTTACATTGAGCGCGATGGCCGGCCAGGGCCGCGACGTGAAACTTTCGTTCGACCGCATCGGCGGTTACAAGGCCTTTTGTAACAAACTTTGGAACGCTTCACGCTACGTGCTCATGCGATTGGGATACGTGACCGCCGAGGGGCTGGCGCCCCAGCCACGCACGGATTTCACGGCACTCACCGGCGGCAAACCGCTTGGAGAGTGGATCTCAGCCCGCCGGGCGAAATTGCATCCGGTGAACGCGTGGATTCTCGAGTGCTTCGAAGCGGCGGCTGAAACCGTACATCGAGGGTTCGAGGAATTCCGGCTGAACGAAGCGGCAAACGAAGTGTTCACGTTCGTGTGGAACGAGTACTGCGACTGGTACATCGAGTTTTCGAAGTCGCTTCTCGAGAGTCCCGCGACGGCCGATGAGACCAAGGTATGCATGCTTTATGTGCTCGAGCAGACGCTGGCCCTGGCGCATCCGCTGATTCCGTTCGTGACGGAAGAGATTTTTCAGCATCTGCCGCCGCGCCACGGCGTGCGCGAAAAAGAGCCGCTCATGCTGCGGCCGTATCCCGTCGCGAAAAGAGCCGCGCCGACGCACGCTTCGCAGCTTGTCGGTCTTTGGAAGAACTCGATCGAAGCGCTGCGCGCGTTCCGCGGAGAAAATGGGATCGCCCCCAAAGCGCGTCCGAAGGTCACGTTTGAGGCCGCGGATGCCGCGCACGCCAAGGATTTTCAAGCAGGGGTCTTGTACATCAAGGCGATCGCGCAGCTTGAGAGCCTTGAACCGGAGTCGGGAAAGCTCAAAGGCGATTCCGCAGCCGCGGAGATTCTGTCTGAAGGCGTGAAGTTCTACGTGCCGCTCGCGGGCCTGGTCGACGTTTCCGGCGAGAAGAAGCGCCTCGAAAAAGAAAAAGCCGATGCGCTTAAAGACATCGAGCACGTGAAGAACAAGCTCGCCAAGGAAACGTTCATCTCAAAAGCTCCGAAAGAGCTTGTCGATAAAGAACGCGAAAAACTCGCCGGGTTCGCGGCGAAGCTCGCCGAGATCGAGCGGGCGATCTCGAAGCTCCAAAAGGTGGCTGCTAACTAACGGCAAAGCGGTGCGTCATATGATCAGATGTTTTAGAATGACGCACCGCTTTCCGCCGTGAGTTAGCAGCCACCTTTTGGCTAGTTCGGGTACTTGAGAAAGTAGATTTCGGGAAGGTTGCGGCACTTTTCCTCGAGGTCGAGGCCGTAGCCCACGAGAAACTGGTCTTCGATGACCTTGCCGACGTATTTCACGGGCGTGTCGACGAGGCGTTTTCCTTTTTTGTCGAGGAACGTGAGCACCTCGATCGATTTGGGCTGCGAAGCTTTGATGCGTTCGAAGAGAAATTTCAGCTTGCGGCCCGAGTCGATGATTTCCTCGACGATGATGACGTGCTTGTCGCGCACGTCGGTCGTCAGGTCCTTCAAAATACTCACGGTGCCGGGAGCTTTCAGCGCTTTTCCGCCTTGCGAGGTAAGCCGCACGAAATCGATCTCGACGTCGAGCTTGAGATAGCGCGAAAGATCGGCGATCAGCACGCACGCGCCCTTGAGTACGCCGACGAGCACGACTTTTTCGCCGGCGTAGTCGCGGTTTAAGCGGTTCGCGAGAGTCTGGACGATGCTTTCGATGTCGGTCTGGTTCAGGTATTTCGTGAAGGTTTTTTCGTCGAGAATTCCCATTCGGTTCTCGTTTTCAGCCGTTTTTCATTTTAGAGACGACGTCCTTGATCTTTCCCGCGCTGCTCAATCCCTTGGAGGCGAGAAAACGCGCGACGTCGCCGCCGCCCGAGACGAGCACGCCCAAGTATCCGCCCGAAAGAAGGCTTAAGAAACCCACGTGAACTTTCGCTCGCACCTTTTGCTTTGGGTCGGAGGAAAGCATTTTCTCGAAAATACGCAGGCCGACCTGGCCTACCGACTCGAAGGGCGTCGTGAGAATCTCGTCGGCGGCGGCCTTGGGAAGCGTGAACGTGAGGTCGGGGCTCGTCGGCGCGCCGTCGCGCAAGACGTTGCGGCCGGATTCTTTGGTGAAGGTGAACTTAAGCGGAGCGTCGGAGACAGGGCCCGCATCGGGCACGAGGATTTCGATTTCGCGCCCGTCTTTGATGCTTTTCGCGGCTTTTTTGGCGAGGTCGTTTTCCTCGAAGAAACCTTTGAATTCAGTCAGCATCGCGCTCACCGAGCTTGCGGTACTGGGGCTCATGAACGCCCTTGAATCCGTGTTTGAAATTCCGGGCCGTCTTGCCCAGTACGGCTCCAAGCTTAGGAAGCTGAGCCGGTCCGAAAATGAACAGAACCGCGACCAGGATAATCAGGTGTTCGCCAGATAGTCCAAACATAGAGTTTTTCGAGAATAACGGGTCTCGGTGGCGAGCGCAAGCGCATTGACTGACAAGTGGGCCTAAAAAATACCCCCGATAGCAGCGGGTGATCGCTGAATTCGAGCGGAAATTTTTGCAGGAGCAAAAATTCGCGCAAGCCCCGAAGGGGCTCCAATGCAAAAGCCGTAATACGGCTTTTGCCAGGATGCGGAGGAGCAAATTACTGCATCGCACCATTTTTATTTGTGCTTAGCGCAAAGGCATGCTAAACAATGCGTCAAACAAAAAAATACAGCACCGGTAAAGCGTGCTCGTGCGTGTGACAAGGAGCCGAAAATGAGAGCATTAATGATTTTATTGTTGTTGGCAGGATCTACCCAAGTGGTCTGGGCGCAACAGCGGCAAGCCCCGCTTGCGGTGAAGCGCGCGGTCTCCGCGGATCTGGACGCGCTTCTTGGCGATACCGTGAACGAGGGGGACATCGAGGCCTCGGTGAAGCACATTCGGGGGATTCCCCAGATGGACTGCCTGCTGGCTCCTTCGCGGAAATATCCCGCGCTGGAACTCATCAAGTGCCAAGTGAGCTTCCTCGTGATCAACCGGATCGAGCGGCCCTACTCACGCTCCGAGCAAAGCTGCTTTGTCATCTACACGATCCAGAACCGCGATCTTCGCACGATCCGGCGAGGGCCGAATAAACTCATCGAGTGGTGCCTGGAGAATCTGGGCAGCGGGGATTGAACGATCGCGCTACGACTGCGCGCAAGTGAGATGGGATTGCGAATCCACGGAATCGAAAATTATTGTAAGGGAGATTTATGAGAAAACTTATACTGACGATTCTTGGCATGATGCTGTTAGCCCCAGCCGCAGGGGCGGCGGCGTATGTTTGCACTGGAAACGCCGTTTCTCAGCATGGCGCAAAAGGTAAGGCGATCGCCGGTTTCAGGTTCAGCGCGAGCGCGATCAACGGCAGGATCGTGATTTCCAGGCTGACCGGAACGGTGCGAACCGTGGATCCGGCCGTGGGCGGCGACCTCAACAATCTAAACGACGTGTATATCGGTTATTTCAAAATCAGGACTCTGGTGAACAACCCGGATTTCAACCCGCGCAAATACACTGGGTATGTTCAGTTCAAGAATGTGGACGCCGTAAGAACGGCGGGGCTTGAGAGCGGGATGTGGGGCACTCTGGTGCTGGATCTTCGCTCGGGCAGGCAGCCGTTTTCTGGCGCGTACATTTTTCAGGCGGGCGATCACATGGGCGGGACGATCCACCTGCGCTGCGCTCAGTAGCCCGCGAACTCGCGGTCAGGTGAGAGGATCCACCAGATCCAAACGGAATATGACGATCGCAATCTCATGGATCGGCTGAAACCCGGCGCGCGCTAAAAGTACTTTTCGGCATGAATATGGGATTTAGCCACGCCTTTGGTGTTCTTCAGGAAATCTTTGACCTCGGCGAGCATCGCGCCGCTTCCGCAGAGATAGTAATTCGAACGCGCGAAATCCCAATCCAGCGCGCGCAGGTAATCGGTCACGCGCCCGCGAAAGCCGCGCCACTCACCCTTAGGACGGGATAGGCAGATCTTCACGTGCTGGTGGCCTTCCGAGAAGGCGGCGGCACGTCCGCTGATTTTCATTTCGGGGAAGAGCTCCGGATAAAGAATGTCTTCTTCGGTGCGCACGCCGAGCAGAAATCCCATTGGAGCTTTCGGTTGCCATTCTTTGGCGAGCACCATCGCGCGCAGAGGCGCGATTCCCGTGCCGGTGCCGATGAATAGCGCGGGATGACTTTGGTCGTGGGCGAGACAAAAATCGCCGAACGGAAACTGCGCCTGGAAGCGGTCGCCAACTTTGAGGCTGTTCAGATAGTGGGTGCCCGGCCCGCTGTCGACCAGTTTTACGCAAAGCTCGATCTCGGCGGATTCGGGCGGCGAGGCGATCGAATAGGCGCGGCGAAGATTTCGCCCGCCGGGACCCGCGCCCGGAATCACGATGCTCATATACTGGCCCGCGCGAAACGGCAGGCTGCCCGCCGGACGCTCGAGTTTAAGCTCAAACACGTCGTGCGTGAGCGCGTTCTTTGAAAGCACTTTCCAGTTCTGCATCGGAGGCGGGGCCATATTCCGTTTTTTTTAACACGCGCAACTTGTGCGTGCCAGCGGGATTCGCTACGCTTGAGACGTGCAATTGGATGTTCCACGGAGCAATCCAAACGTGACAGGTGTCACGTTTGGCGAAGTGAGCGCGAGATTGTCCGCCGCGATGTTTTTTTACGCGGCGGTCGGCGCGCTCGCGATGAATGCGAGTTCGGCGCGGGCAGCGACGACAGCGCCCGGCGCTCCAGCCGCGAAGCCCGGGACGGGGCTCAATTATTTCCAGAAACTCACCGGCGATGATGCCGACACCGACAAGGCCCGCTGGGACAAGATCTACAGCAAGCACAAGGGCTACGTTTTCGGAAAAGACCCGGCTTCGTTTCTCGTGGAAAGCCTGCCGCTTTTTCCCGTGGGACGCGCGCTCGACATCGCGATGGGCGAGGGACGAAACGCCGTTTATCTCGCGAAGAAAGGTTTTGTCGTCGAGGGCGTGGACATTTCAGAGGTCGCCGTTCGCAAAGCCAAGCGCCTGGCGCAGGATAACGGCGTGCGTATCCGCACCGTGATCGCAGACCTCAACAAGTACCAGATCCAGCCCGAAAGCTACGAGGTCATCATGGTGTTTTATTTCTTGAGCCGCCCGCTCATCCCGCAGATCAAAAAGGGGCTTAAAAAAGGCGGCATCGTGGTGTTTGAAAACAACACGGTGGATGAACTCAAGTACGACAAGACGCAGAACCGCGCGTATCTTCTCGAGCGCGGCGAACTCCGGGAGATGTTCAAGGATCTCGAGATCCTGAAATACCGCGAGATCGACAACGGCAAGCACGTCGTGGCAAGCCTCGTCGCCCGCAAAAACTAAAAAGGTGCCGACCTACTTTTCGTGGTGTGGCGCGCC
>JACPKS010000053.1 GCA_016186905.1 Deltaproteobacteria bacterium | reverse complement strand
CGCTTCTTGCGGTCGGGCTCGAGCAGGGCCTTATCGAGCTCCTCTTTCGTCACGAGCTTCTTTTCGCCGGGGTAGGAATCCATCATGTACCGCCACGCGCTGTCCGGGTCGGGGTCGTTGACGCCTTCGTAAACAAACCAAAAGTCGTAAGCCTGTTCGCGAAGTTGCTTCATCTGAATGCTGTCACGTTTTTCTGGATCGTAAATGATCTCATTTATCGTTAAACCGAGATCCGTAAAGGTTTTGTGTACTGCGCGGTAACTTTTAGAGTTGAGGAAGATCTTTCTGACCATGAGGTCAATTTTTGAGAATTTTTTGACGTCCTCAGGATGGCCCGTGGCAAGAGTGATCTGAGACTTCCATTCGGATTCGTTTAGGCCTCCAAAGCTAAAGGGTGGTCTTAGGCCAGTAGCTGGTAGGCTTCCAAAGTCCGTTGAATGTCCCAACCGGGTCCATAGCAGATTTTGCAGAAGTCTCAATACCTGTGTGTTTTTGCGCTTAAGAGCTTTTTTTCCAACTTCCAGCGCTACAGTCCATTCGGGAGACGTGACGTGAATTTTGTAGCCAGCCTGTACGAGTCTACGTTCTTGCTCCTCATCTATTATATCGGAACTGATGAAGCCAATGCCCACCTTGTCTCGAAGAATAGAATCTACAAACTCCGCAGAAGACGTTGCACTTCGAATGCGCGCTTTGAGGCGGTTACCTTTTGGTCGAATGTAGTACAGATTTGTTTCTAACTGCACTTCGCCTGTCTTTGCCGTCGTTAGTTTATAAGGTCCGCTGAATCGAGTGTTTTGCTTGGCGTCTGTTTTTACGGTGCCATCGGTGATCGCGAAGTCTGCAAAGGCGAGTGAGTATAGAAAATTCTGGGGCAGAGCCGTGAGTTCAAAAACGATATGTGTTGAATCGGAAGCGTAGATCTTTTTGACGTAAGATTTCAGGTTCGTATGTGCCGTACCGAGAATCGAAATGTTGAGCGAATTCGCAATTTGGTCCGTAGAGAGTGAAGTGCCGTCCGACCACTTGAGATCGTTGTCGAATTCAAAAGTCCATTTTAGCCCGTCGACACTGCGGATCCATCTCTTTGCCAGATCGGGCGCTTCTTGCCCAAGCTCGCCAAGCTGAACAAGGCGAGCCCAAAGGTGTGTTGAAATCAGCCAGTCGGCGGCTGTGGAAATCTTCCTTGGGTCGGGCATGCCCTCGATAGGAAACTGTGAAATGAGGGACAGCTCGCTCACTTCTGGTTGTTTATTCGTATTTGTACAGGCGAATAACATGAGAAACCCCATGGCGAGGGCGATAATTCGGCGCAATGGGTTAGCCTCGACAAGGCGTTCCTATCCCCTCTTTTGCCTGCTTCGCCACCTCAGTAGGATCTGCGGCGTGGACGTTGTTCGAGGTCAGGCCGAGCATCGCCGTGAACGCGGTAATTACCGAAAGTAACCAGATGAGTCTGTGAGTGACGGATTTCATTTTCATTATGCCTCCCAGCTAGAGTTGTTTATCGAGACTGGAGATGTATATCCGAATTTACGCGCAGCGTCAATACATAACAACGCGAGCCAGCCCGAGAGTGATCATGCGCCGCTAATCGGAAACCCCATCGCTCTTGCTGCCCTGGCGAGCTCGCTATCGTGGGTGAAAAAGGCGAGATCAGGCGCTTGCTTCTCCCTCCATAGTATGGCGGACGAGAGGTGAATCGCATCCAAAGTCCTAAGCAAAGTCGGAAACGGCTGCATCGCTCTTTCCGAAACGGCATGGGTAAAGCGGATGAGCCGGATTCTCCGAAGCGCCACATGAACGGCCTCGCTTCGGCGCGAGATATCATCGTCGTCCAGCTTTAAGGAAATCCGCATGCGATCGAGGGTCCGAAAACACTCGATCTTCAGTATCTCGGAGGAGGCCACATATTCCAACCCACTTGGCTCGGCAAGCATCCCCGGCTCGCCAAAAATCCGGCGCAACAAAACCGACGAATCCAGATATGCTCTCATCGGTTGCCGCGCTCTTCCATCAGGAATTTCAGGCTGTTCGTTTTCACTCCACGAACCGGATCGAGGGAAATCTCAAAAACCGATTTCGAAGCTTCAAGCGGTTCTTCGATTTCCAAACCGCCCTCGCCTTTTGTTTCCAAGGGAAGCACCCGGGCTATCGGCGTCGATCGATCCATGACGACGACTTCCTCGCCCCGGCGGACGAAACGAAGGTACTTTCCGAGCTCGGCTTTGAACTGGGCGATTTTGACCGATTTCATAATAAATGACCTCTTCTAGTCATAAGATAGTCATATTTAGTCATTTTGTCAATAGCGTTACACGGCGGGGTCTTGAGATCAGGCTATTTCGCGCGAAACTTCCAAAGCTGGATGCCCCATTCGAACTGGCCTTCCTCGGGAGGAAGAATCGGCGGTTTGATGAATACCTTGCTTCCGACCATGCGGATTGGCAGGACGTACGGGTTTTCGATGTTTCGTTTCTCGAACTCCTTGTACATCGCCTCGCGCTTCTTGCGGTCGGGCTCGAGCAGGGCCTTATCGAGCTCCTCTTTCGTCACGAGCTTCTTTTCGCCGGGGTAGGAATCCATCATGTACCGCCACGCGCTGTCCGGGTCGGGGTCGTTGACGCCTTCGAACATGAAGCAAAAATCATAGTCCTTATTCTTCAGGCGTTCGATCACCGAAGAGTTTGGCGCGGAAATAAAGTCGTAGACGGTTTCCTTGATTTCAATGCCCAAATCCAGCAGTGCTTTCTTTACGGCCAAATAACTGCGAGCCGTGAGGAACGCTTTCAGTACAAAGAGTTCAATTTTAAGACGACCTTTACTGCTGGAAGGGGCGGTGGAAATTAATTCGCGCCACTCGTTTTCTAATAACCCGCCGAAGCGAAATGGAGGTCGAACGCCTGTCGCTGATAGTACTCCGAAACTTGTATTGCGCGATAAGCGCTCCCAAAGCGCTCTCTGAAGCCATCTTAGATTCTGATTCGAGATGCTCCGGAAGGCATTTTTCCCCGTTCTCAGCGCGACGGTCCATTCGGGTGATGTTTCTTGCCTAATCAAATGAGCTTCTTTTAATGCCTGTTCGTCTTCGTTACTAAGAGAGTCGTCATCAAACACAGCGATGTTGACTTCCGCTTTTCGAAGAAGCTGAAAAAGTTCTTCGTTGGTTGACGCGCTTACAATCTTGGCGACTAAGGTTGATTTTGGTTGATCTACCGCGTACTGGTTGGGTTCGAGGATAATCTGATTTGCTTGGAAACTTAGGGGACGATAGGGGCCGCTAGTACGGAGTTCTTTCAGTTGCCGAGGGGTACTTAATTTGACCGGACCATCGGTGATCGCGAAGTCCGTGAATGCGAGAGAGTAGAGAAAATTTTGAGGGAGGGTGTGTAATTCGAAGACAACGTGAGTGGCGTCTTTAGGATAGATCTTCCGAACATATGATTTGAGGCTTGTATGAGCCGTACCATGGATGGACAGATTCAATGAGTCAGCGATTTGCTTGGTGGTCATCGTTGAGCCGTCCGACCAACGTAGATTTTCAGGGAATTCAAACGTCCACACTAAACCGTCCAGGCTTCGTTTCCAGTTTTTCGCCAGATATCCTGTTTCTTCGCCGTGTTCGCTTAGATGAACAAGTCGAGCCCAAAGATGATCCGCGAGAACCCAGTCTCCAGCCCCAACGATTCTCCGAGGGTCCGGGAGCCCTTTGTAGACGATCGTTGAGCCGTAGATTAACTGAGTCTCAGACATCTTTTTGTCATTCTTCAAACAACTGCCGCATGTCATTGCCACAAGGGCCAGCAGCAGGATGCCGCGGATCATCCACACCTTCCGCAAGGCGTTCCTATCCCCTCTTTTGCCTGCTTCGCCACCTCAGTCGGATCCGCTGCGTGGACGTTGTTCGAGGTCAGGCCGAGCATCGCCGTGAATGCGGTAATTACCGAAAGTAACCAGATGAGTCTGTGAGTGACGGATTTCATGATGCCTCCAAACTAGAGTTGTTCATCGAAACGGGAGATGTATATCAGTATTTACGCGTGGCGTCAAGAATGGTATGGTGATTTCGAATGAAGCAGACCTTGTCGCGCGTTTCGATGGGCGCGCTTATCGCGATAGGTTTTTCCCTGTTCGCCGGCCATCTGGCGGGCCGTCTGATTCTACGTTCAAATTTCGAAAATTTCGTAAAAAGCTCGTTAGCGGCGACGGCGCACGAACAGAGCACTCTCGATCTTTCGGCGTATGCCCGTCTTCTATACTCCCTTGTGCAATCTTCGGAGCGCTACACGACGGCCGAAGTCCTTTTCTGCAGGGAAGGAGATTCGATCGCGTTCGCTCCCGGTTCAGCCAAGGCCGACATGAAGGGGCCGAAGTGCAGGGCCGCGCCGGGCAAGGCGGCGGTATCGGATTGGATCAGCGCCGCCGATTTTGAGTTCGTCTCGACGATTCCGCGATGGGATGAGTCCGTTCAGCTCGTCGCGCGGGTGAGCCCTCGCGTATTGAATCCATACAGCCTCCTGGCCGCGCTTCTGTCGTTATTCGTTTGCACCGCGGCCGGCGTGATGCGCGCCCGCGCGCGCATGCTGCTGAAGCTGGCCAGAGCGGACGTGGCGCTGGGAAAGATCGCCGCGCAGGTGGCGCACGACATCCGCTCGCCGCTGGCGGCGCTTGAAGCGGCGGAGCCGCAGCTGAAATCTTTGCCGGAGGAAAGCCGGATCTTAGTGCGCAGCGCGGTCGGCCGAATCCGCGATATCGCGAACGGGCTCTTGGAAACGAAACGCCAGGAAAGCGCTAAGCCGTCGCCCCAGCTTCTTTCGAGTCTCATCGACGCGTTGATCAGCGAGAAGCGCCTGCAGTACCGGGCGCGGCTGGGCATCGAGATCGGAGCGCGGATCGCGCCCGACGCGTACGGGCTCTTCGCGCGCGTGGATCCCGTGGGTTTCAAGCGAGTCCTGTCGAATCTCGTGAACAACGGCGTCGAGGCGATCGAGGGCACCGGATGCGTCCGCCTGGAACTGGCGTCACGGAACGGGAACGCGTGCGTGACCGTTTCGGATGACGGGAAAGGCATCCCGCGCGAAGTTCTCGCGAAACTTGAAGTTGGAAGCGTAACCCACGGAAAGGCCGGCGGATCCGGCATCGGCCTTCATCACGCGAGAGCCGCGGTGGAGGCGTGGGGCGGAACGCTTCGAATCGCGTCGCAAGAGAGCGGTGGGGCGGTGGTTGCATTGTCGATTCCGCTCACAAACGCGCCAGCGTGGTTCGTGCCGCGAATGGAATTGACGGCGGGAACGTCGATCGCCATCCTCGACGACGATATTTCGATTCATCAGATCTGGCTCGGCCGTTTCGAGTCGGCGGGCGCGCGTTCTCACGGTATAAAGTTTCAGCACTTCTCGACGGCGGCGGAATTCGCGGCGGAACTGGCGTCGGCGTCTCGGCGCGCGTCTTTCGAAAACACGTTTTTCCTCGTTGACTACGAACTGCTCGGAGAAGGGCGTTCAGGCCTGGATCTGATCGAATCGCTCGGCATCGCGGAAAACAGCTTTCTCGTCACGAGCCGCTTCGAGGAGCCCGAGCTGCGGGCGCGCTGCGAACGTCTCGGCGTGCGCATGATCCCGAAGGCGATGGCGGCGTTCGTGCCCATCCGAATCACTCCGGCGGCTGGCTCGCCCGTCGCCGCCGAAAAATACGATGCCGTGTTGATCGACGACGAAGAGCTCGTCCATAGCACCTGGCGGATTACGGCGGACCGCGCCGGCAAGCGCGTTTTGTCGTGCAGAACCCTCGAGGAGTTTCTCGATCGCGCGGGTGATTTGAATCGTTCGACGCCGGTCTATGTCGACGTAAGTCTTGGCCGTGGAGCTCGGGGAGAGGAAGTGTCGAAGCGCGTCGCCGAGGCGGGGTTTACCGACGTCTATCTTGCTACAGGTCACCGAGCGGAAGAGTTTTCGCGCTTGTCTTGGCTCAAGGGAGTAGTTGGGAAAGAGCCACCCTGGATGACCGAACTTCACTGAATCGACGCCGCCGCGCCGTGCTTGGATGCGCTGTCAGCCAGGCTCGCGTCGACACGAAGCGGCGGCTGGTCCGCCACGACTTTTCCGCGCATGAACCCGTAGTAAAGCGCGCCCGACGCGAAGAAGCCCACGAACCACGCGTAGTGATAGAGCCCGCTGATCCACGGCGATACACTTTCTTTTGAAACGGCGCCGACCGTTGTCAAAAATCCAGGCACGTTCGGCACGATGCCAAGCACGAGCGCCCAAAGTGCGGCGCGGTTGAAGCCGTTGCGGTACCAGTAGCGGCCGCCGGCGCGATACAGGTCTTCGACGCCAAGCTCTTTGCCGCGCAGGAAATAATAATCGACGATCATGATGCCGCCGATCGGCCCGAGCAGCGACGAGTACGCGATCAGCCACGTGAAGATGTAGCCGTTCGGATCGGCGATGAGCTTCCACGGAAAAATCAGCATGCCGATCACGCCGGTGATGTAGCCGCCGATGCGGAAGTTGATTTTCGCGGGTGCCAGATTCGCGAAGTCGTTCGCCGGGCTTACGATATTGGCCGCGATGTTCGTGGCCAAAGTCGAGATCGCGATCGCGATCATGGCAAACGTGACGAGCATCGGAGAATCGAATTTGCCCGCGAGCACGACCGGATCCCAAACGGTCGATCCGAAAATGATCGACGTGGCACTCGTGACGACGACGCCCACGAACGCGAACAAAGTCATCGACGGCGGAAGGCCCAGCGCCTGGCCGACGATTTGCGCGCGCTGCGATTTGGCGTAGCGGGTGAAATCGGGGATATTCAGCGACAAAGTCGCCCAGAACCCCACCATTCCCGTCAGAGCCGGGAAAAAGTACGCCCAGAACTCGGAAGAATTCTGGAACTTCGACGGCTGCGCGAGAATTGGCCCCAGCCCCTTGCCGGCCCACACCGCCCACGCAAACAACAACGCCGCCGCGATCGGCAGGAAGATCGCCTTGAAGACGAGAAGTTTGCGGATGCTTTCAACACCTTTGTAGACGACGAACATATTGAGAAACCAGAACGCGACGAACGTGATCGCGGGGCCGGTCTCAAGCCCGAACGACTCGGGGAAAACGCGCGGGAGTGCCGCGATCGACGGAACCCACACGCGCAGCATCTGATAGAGAGCGAAGCCGCCGATCCAGGTCTGGATGCCGAACCATCCGCACGCGACGATCGCGCGCAATACGGCCGGGATATTGGCGCCGCGAAGGCCGAAGCTCGCGCGCACGAAAACCGGAAACGGAATTCCGTAATGCGCGCCCGCGTGCCCGTTTAAAATCATGGGAACGAGCACGATCGTGTTGCCGATCATGATCGTCATAATCGCCTGCCACCAGTTCATGCCGCCCTCGATGAGCGAGCTCGAGAGCATGTAGGTCGGGATGCAAAGGCTCATGCTGATCCACAGGGCCGCGAAGTTTTTCGTGTCCCAGGTGCGCTTTGACGCGGGAACCGCGGCGAGATCCTCGTTCGTGTAGCTCATTTCAGTACTCCTTCGGATATCAGTGACCCGCGCGCGGGCCGTTGAGCTTAATGTCCGTCACGCTTCCGTACGCCGGGCGATACGGCACGGTTTCCATCGTGATCGCGCCCGGTGCCGGGCAAACAAGGCTGCAGAGGTTGCAGCCGACGCATTCTTCCTCGCGCACGATCGGAGCCTTTCGCGTGGTCCTATGCAGGTTGATGTTCGTGGGATTCGTATCCGCGCGAAACTCGGGATTAAGATCGATGCATTGGTGGCCGCCGTCGTCGCACGCGACGACGCAGAGGTTGCAGCCGATGCAGTGTTCCTGATGGATCTTCGCCAGCAAGGTATGCCTGCGATTGAGCGATCCCCAATCGGTATAATTGGGAATCGCGCGGCCGACAAGTTCGCTCGTCGAGCGAAATCCTTTGGCGTCCATGTAGTCAGACATGCCCTGGATCATGTCTTCGACGATGCGGTAGCCGTAGTGCATGACCGCCGTGCAAACCTGAACGGTGCCCGCGCCCAACATCATGAACTCGACGGCGTCTTTCCAATCTGAAATTCCGCCAATCCCTGAAACCGGAAGCGCATTTCCGTTTTTGCGCGCGATCGCGCCCACCATGTGCATCGCGATCGGCTTTACCGCCGGTCCGCAATAGCCGCCGTTCGTGCTCTTGCCGTCGACGGTGGGGTAGGGAACGAACTGGTCGAGATCAACGCCGATGATGCTCTTGATCGTGTTGATGAGCGAAACGGCGTCGGCTCCCGCGCGGCGAGCTGCGGCGGCGGGTACGGTGATGTCGGAAATATTCGGGGTAAGCTTCACGATGACCGGAATTTTCGCGAATTCTTTGGTCCAGCCCGTGATGACCTCGAGCACTTTAGGCTCCTGGCCCACGGCCGAGCCCATGCCGCGCTCGCACATCCCGTGCGGGCAGCCGAAGTTGAGTTCGATCGCGTCGGAGCCGGCGTCTTCGACTTTCTTGATGATCTCGCGCCACTCTTCGCGCGTTTCCACCATGAGCGAAGCGATGAGCGCGTGTTTCGGGAAGCGCTTCTTCACTTCGTACATTTCCTTCAAGTTGGTCTCGAGCGGGCGGTCGGTGATGAGCTCGATGTTGTTGAAGCCCATGATCTTGCGGCCGGCGTAATCGAGCGCGCCAAATCGCGACGTCACGTTTTCGACCGGCTGGCCGAGCGTTTTCCAAACAGCACCGCCCCAGCCGGCTTCGAACGCGCGCATGACCTGGCCGCCGGTGTTGGTCGGCGGGGCCGACGCGAGCCAGAACGGGTTGGGGGACGTGACTCCCGCGAGTTTCGTGGTCAGATCAGCCATACGATAACCTCAGTGGCTCAGAGCCTCGTGGATCGCGATCGCCGCGACTTTGCCTTCGGCGACCGCGTTGACGACTTCCATCCCGCCGCTTACGAGATCGCCGCCGGCGTAGATTTTCGGATTGCCGGTGCGCCCCGTTTTGGGATCGACCTTGAGGCAGCCGTTCTCAAACGCAAGACCCGCGACGCCGGCGAAAAGCTTTTCGAGCCTGGATTGGCCGGTCGCGACGAGCACGATCGCCGCATCAAGCGTCATCGCTTCGTCGAGCGTCACGACTTTGCCGCTCACGTCGGTTTTCGTTTTCTTGATGGTCGCGCGCACGCCGCTCTCATCCGATAGCGATTCGAAGCGGACGGGAAGCGTGTGAAACCAAAACTCCACGCCCTCTTGTTTCGCCCATTTCGTCTCGTGCTTGTAGCCCGACATGTCGGCGTCGCCGCGGCGGTAGCTCACGACCACGCGCGGGATGCCGAGACCTTTGAGCTCGCGGCACGCATCGATCGCGGTGTTGCCGCCGCCGATGATGAGCGCCAGCGCCGCATGGCCTGCGGCGCCAGAGTGCGGTGCCGCATGGCCCGCGGCGCCAGAGTGCGGTGCCGCATGGCCCGCGGCGCCAGGAGCAGAGGCTTTGCGCAGCCACTCGAACTTCGATGCCGGCTGCGTCTTCAAGCGCGAGATAAAATCGACGGCGCCGTGGATCTGCGGGAGATTGGCTCCAGGAGCGTCAAAGCGGGAATCCGGCCCCAATCCCATTCCCAAAAATACGGCGTCATAGTCTTTGGCGAGATCACCGAGCGCAAGATTCTTCCCGAGCTCCTTCTCGTATTCGAACTTCACGCCCATCGCGGCGATCTCTTCGATTTCGCGAAGACTCACCGCCGCTTTCATTTTGTACGGCGCGATACCCGCGGTGTTGAGGCCGCCGGGAAAGCGCTGTTTTTCAAGAATCACGGTTTCATGCCCGTACTTGCGAAGTTCGTGCGCGCAAGCGAGCGATGCGGGACCGGCGCCGATCAGGGCGACTTTGCGTCCCGAGGCTTTGCCCGGCCTGTAGAAACGAATCTTGTTGCCGTACGCGTGCTCGACGGCGAAGCGCTGCAGTTTTCCGATCTTGATCGGCTGGCCGTCGAGAGTGTTGTACACGCAAGCACCTTCGCAGAGCACTTCGGTTGGGCAGGACTGGCCGCAGGAAAGTCCCAGCACGTTCGAATCCAGGATCGTCTTCGCCGCACCCCGAGTGTTCGCGCTCGCGATGCGTGAAATGAATCGCGGGATGTTGATTTCAGCCGGGCACGCGCGAATGCACGGGGCATCGAAACAATTGATGCAACGGTTGGCTTCGATGCGCGCTTCGGTCGGATCGAAGGCCGGTTTGAAATCGTTGAACCGGTCTTCCAACGTGTTCTGGAAACCGCCGTCGAAGTTCACGGTCATTCATACCCCAGCTTTTTCTCGGTGGCGCGCACGGCCTCGCCGAAAAGTCTTACGATCTCGCGCGCGTTTTCCTCGGTGATGCACATCGGAGGCGTTAGACGGACCACGTTGCCGTACAAGCCGCCTTTGCCGATCAGAAGGCCGCGGTCACGCGCTTCCTCAAGCACCTCGAGGGTTTCTTCCGTGCCGTAAGCTTTGGTCCGCTTGTCTTTCACGAGCTCGATGCCGATCATGAGGCCGCGCCCGCGCACGTCGCCGATGATCTTCGAAGTTTTTTGCAATTCGCGCAGGCCGCTCAGGATGAGCTCGCCGAATCTTGCGCACCTGTCCCTGACGTTTTCCTCTTCGAGGATCGAAAGCGTCTCGGCGGCCTGGATCGTGGCCCACGGATTGCCCGCGTAGGTATTGAAGTGGATTTTGCCCTTCATCGAGTCGGCGATCTCGTCGCGCGTGACGAGCGCCCCGATCGAGGCGCCGTTTCCGAAGCCCTTGGCCATCGTCATCATATCCGGAGTGATTCCGTTGTGGAGCACGCCGAACCAGTGACCGCCCGTGCGGCCCACACCGGTTTGCACTTCATCCGAAATATAAATGCCGCCGTATTTTTTCACGATGTCGTAGACGCGCGGAAAATATTCCTTCGGCGGAACGATGAAGCCGCCGACACCTTGGACCGGCTCGACGATCATGCCGGCGATTTCACCGCTTGTCGTGGTCTTGATCGTCTCTTCGACGTCATCGGCGCACTCAAGCGCGCAGGTGTCGGGCTTAGCGCCCCACGTACAGCGGTAGCAGTTGGGTTGCGCCGCGTGCGAAATACCCGAAAGCCCGGGGCCGCCCCACTTCCACGTGTGCTGCGCCACGAGCGAGAGCGTGCCGGTCGTGCCGCCGTGGTAGCAGTGTTTGAGCGCGATGATCTCGTAGCGCCTGGTGTATTGACGCGCGAGAAGGATCGCGAGCTCGTTGGCTTCGGAGCCGCTGTTGGTGAAAAACGCGCGCTTCAAGCCTTCAGGCGTCATGCCGGTGAGGCGCGCCGCGAGCTCGGCGACCGGCGACGAGAGATAAAAAACCGTCGTGTGCTGCGGCTGATCCTCGTCGAGCCACGACTTGATGCGGCTCTTGATGCGCGGATGATTGTGGCCGGCGCTGATCGTGACGATTCCGCCGAAGGCGTCAAGATATTGCCGGCCTTCCGCGTCCCAAACCCATTGCATCGAGGCTTTCTTCACGTGCAAAGGCTTGCGGTATGTGTGAGTCACCGACGGGAGCATGCGCTCTTTGCGGATTTTGAGGATCTCCTCGGTCGAAAGCTCGCGGTTCGCTATGTTATTCGTCGTATTCACTTCGTGAGGTCTCCGTACGCTTCCGGGCGGCGGTCGCGGTAAAACTGCCAGAGGTTGCGGACTTCATCGATCATGCCGAGATCGAGATCGGCGACGAGAAGCTGGTTCTCGCTGGGCGACGCCTGCGCGATGATCTTTCCGCGCGGATTGCAGAAGTAGCTCGAGCCGTAGAATTCGCCGATGTTCCAGGGCGCTTCGCGGCCGACGCGGTTGATCGCCGCGATGTAGTAGCCGTTGGCGACGGCGTGCGCGGGCTGCTCGATTTCCCAGAGGTATTGCGAAAGACCCGCGACCGTGGCGGAGGGATTGAAGACGATTTCCGCGCCATTCAATCCCAGGGCGCGGGCGCCTTCGGGGAAGTGGCGGTCGTAGCAGATATAGACGCCGATTTTGGCGTACTTCGTGTCGAAAACCGGAAAGCCCAAGTTGCCGGGTTTGAAGAAAAACTTTTCCCAGAAACCCGCGACCTGCGGGATGTGGTGCTTGCGGTACTTGCCGAGGTACGTGCCGTCGGCGTCGATCACCGCCGCGGTGTTGTAGTACACGCCGCTCATGGCCTTTTCGTAAATCGGTACGACGATGACCATGTCGTATTTTTTCGCAAGTTCCATCATTTTCCTGGTCGTGGGGCCGTTCGGAATTTCCTCGGCCATGCCGTACCACTTCGCGTCTTGCGAGGGGCAGAAGTACGGGCCGTTGAAAATTTCCTGAAAACAGAGAATCTGCACGCCTTGTTTCGCGGCCTGCTCGACGTAGGGCAGATGCGCGTCGAGCATCGCGGTGCTGATTCTTTCGCACGGCTCTTTCGTGTCGATGCAGTTGGCGAGCTGGATGATTCCGGCTTTTACGGTGCGTGACATATGATTCTCCTAGTAAAGGTTCCCTTTGCGAACCGTTGAATTGTAATCGATGTAAACCGTTTTGATTTCGCAGAAAAACTCGGGGCCCGTCGAGCCCATCTCGCGGCCGCCGAGGCCCGTGGCCTTGACGCCGCCGAAGGGCGCCTGCGCTTCGCCGCCCACGGTGGGCGAATTGACGTGCAGCATGCCGGTTTCGATTCTCTCGGCGTACTGCATGATGCGCTGGATGTCTTTCGTGTAGACCGAAGAGGAGAGGCCGTACTCGACGTCGTTTGCGACCTTAAATGCTTCCTCGAAGCCATCGACGGGGACGATCGCGAGCACCGGTCCGAAGACTTCCTCGCGCGCGATGCGCATCGCGGGTTTTACGTCGTCGAAAACCGTCGGCGCGATGAAGTAGCCGGCATCCGGGCCCGGAGCGCCGACGCGCTCGCCGCCGCAGAGAAGCTTCGCGCCTTCTTTCTTCGCCGTTTCGATTCCCGCGAGCACGCTATTGAATTGTTTTTCGTCGACGACCGGACCCATGACGGACGTATCTTTGAGACCGTCGCCGACCTTGATCGCGCGCGCTCTTACGACGAGTTTTTCGACGAACGCCTTGTGCAGCGGACGCTCGATGATCACGCGCGAGGTGGCCGTGCAGCGCTGGCCGGTCGAGCCGAACGCGCCCATGACCGTGGCTTCGACGGCCTGGTCTAGGTCGGCGTCGGCAAGCACGATGACCGGATTTTTTCCGCCCATTTCCAATTGTGTTCGCGCCAGGCGCTTGGCAGCTTTCGCGTTCAGATCCATTCCCACTTCGTTCGAGCCCGTAAACGAGATCGCCTTGATGCGCGCGTCGCCCACGATCAGGTTTCCGATCGTGGAGCCGCTGCCGTAAACGAGGTTCAGCACGCCTTTGGGAAGGCCGGCTTCCTCGAAGCATTTCACGAGAAGGGCCGCGGTAGCCGGGGTCAGGCTCGCGGGCTTGAAGACGATCGTGTTGCCTTCCAAGAGTGCCGGC
This sequence comes from Deltaproteobacteria bacterium, assembly GCA_016186905.1. Taxonomy (GTDB): domain Bacteria; phylum Bdellovibrionota; class UBA1018; order UBA1018; family UBA923; genus JACPKS01. Next base: position 30,472 of record JACPKS010000053.1, on the reverse strand, counting down.
CCGATTTTCCACGCGGGAATGCAAACCGGAAAGTTCCAAGGCGTGATGATTCCGACGACGCCAAGGGGAGCGCGTGTGGTGTAGATGAACGTGTTCGGCATTTCCGAGGGGATCACGTCGCCGGTCGGGCGGCGGCCTTCGGACGCGGTAAATTCGAGCACGTTGACGGCTTTCAAGACTTCGCCGCGCGCTTCGTTCAGGTTTTTTCCTTCTTCGCGGGTGAGGGCTTCGGCGACGGCGTCGACTTTGCCGCGAAGGATTTTGGCCGCGGCGTCGATGATCGCGCCGCGAGCAGGGCGGGGTTTGCGGGCCCACTCATGTTGCGCGCGCTGTGCCGCGATGATGGCCTTATCGATGTCGATCGCGCTTGAGCGGGTCGACCGGCCGATGATTTCAGAAGGACGGGCGGGGTTGCGATTGTCGTCCCATTGGTCTGCGCCGCCCGCGATCCATTCCCCATTGATGAAATTCAGATAGGTTTGATCCATGTATTCCTCATTTTTTACGCGCAGGATGCGAAAGATAAGATTGAGTCATCTCGCTTAGCATTACGCGCTAGGGAGGGTAAAGTCGAAATCGATGACGCGCTACGCGAGAAAGCATGGCAGCTTGCGCCCGCTAGTGCGACGCCTTAGCGCTTCGATTCAACCGTGAGGCGGTCGATGAGCACATCGGAAGCATCCCGCAGCTCGAGAACATCGCCGGCCTGAAGCGCCACACCCGGATCGACGCTCACGGAAGTCTCCGCGAGCATCCCACCTGCGCCCCGCCCAAAACTAGAACCAGAGCCCTGGACCCGGATCTCCCTCGCGGCAAGGGGCTGCCCCACGCGCGCAACGCTCAGGTTGAGCGTTTCCCCGTCCGGATTGACCTTCCACAACCGCACAGCGACCGCGCCGGACTCCGCGAGTGTGAGCGTGGGAAGGTAGCGGCTAAACGGGATGTGCGCGTACACGCCATCGTAGGCCTGCTGGATCGAGCCGTCGGGACGGATTTTCGCGTACGAGACCCAGAGCTCGCGGTCGGTGTTCGCGTAGACCGCGGTCTGAAGCGACGCGTCCCGCATCGCGGTCTCGCGCGAGATCGCCTCGGCCTGCTCCTTGCCGATCTTCACGCCGGCCGCCTCATAGGCGAGGATGCGGTCGGACTGGCCCTTGTAGCGGTTGCGGTACGCGGAAGCCGTGCGCGGATCGCCGTCGGGCCCGTTACTCGCGTTCTGCTCGGAACGCAGTTTGGGATCGAGCGCGACGTCGCCGCGGAAAACGGCGTGCGCAAGCGGGATCCCGTAAGGCTCGCCGTTCCAGAGCGCCTCCTTCTCGCGCGGGTCGTTCGCGTCGAACACCGAGAACCGCGCGGCACTCGACTCCACGGCAAAACCCTCGGAGGTCGAGCCATCGCCGCCCGCTCCGGCGTCGGCGAACACGAAGTTGTTCCCGTACGCCATCCTCCCCGTGCCGCTCAAGAGCAGCACGGCCTCGCGCGCGCTCCTGGCCTTCGTGAAAACCTCGCGCACCTTCACCTGCCACGGCGTGTTCAACCCGATCTTCTTGGAGAACGCCCAGATCTGCCCGAGGCCGACGCCGCTTGCGTTCATTCCCGTGAAGACGCCCGCCATTCCCACGTACGCGGCGGAAACGAACGGCACGCCGCCCTCCGGCTTCGCGATGAGCACGAGCGGATAGCGCTCAAGCCCTTGTCCCGTGGTCACGTCGATGTTCCGGGTCTGGAAAGTCTTGCCGCCCTCGGTACGCGGACCCCACGCGGCGAAGCTGTCGCAGTTAAACTCGAATGCGGAAAGCCCCATGAGCCGCAGGAACTTGCGGGCGCGCATGGTGCGCTCTTCTTCGGAGCCGCCGTTCGGACCGATGGAATCGGCAGCGACGTGCGCGATCCCGACGAGGTCGATCAGGCTGTTCATGAACGCGAGATCGTAACGGTTAAGCTTCACCTCGGGCTGGCGCTCGCGTCCGCCAGCACGGATCCCGTCGAGGTGCCGCCGGAAATCCTTCGGGAAGGTCTGCCAGAAGAGCCAGCCCACCACCCGCCTTAAGCCCTGGAACGCCCAGTTCGGAACGAGCCTCGCCCTGGGCTCTGTGCGACTGGCAATCTCCTTGAGGTAATCGATCGTATCCTGGATCTTGTCCCCGAGAAGGTAGCCGTACTGCCGTCCCATCTCCTCATCCGTCCCCTTCATGTGCAGAACGGGAAGACCGTTTAACTCCTCAAGCCAGCCGTCGCCGTACGAAGCGAGAACCCTGGCCTTGCCGGCGTCGGCCGCGAAAGCCGCAACAGAGCACAGAGCCGCAAGCGGCAGCACGAATGCGCACGCACGCGACCGAACCTTCATCTGCAATTTCATCTGAGCCCCCTTTGCGCCGCGATCCGCGACGCCATCTTCCGATATGTCTCGATGACTTTCATTCCGTTGTTCTTCCCGTAGAGGGAGGCGCAGGCCTCATAGCCCCCCTCGGTCCCGTACTCTTCGGGCGTTGTGAAGTAGGCGAGGTGGTCGTTGGCAAGGCCCAGCACCCATGAGTGTTCCACTCCGCGCGTTCGCGCGATCTCATGGAGCATCAGCCCGAGCGACGTCGTGGGCTCACCCGGCCAGGTCATCATCCACATCCCGCCAAGCTCGATGAGCGCGACACGCGTCGACCTTGGAAACCACTTCTTCAGTGGAAAGCGCAATGCGCCGGGCACGAATTTCGACAAATTCTCCGGCGCGCAGAGCTTGAGGTTGAGCTTCGCCTTTCCTAGTTCCGCGTCCGCGTAGTGCACATCCCATTCCGCGGGAATCGGCTGCCGCGCGACCATCGCGGCGGACGCCTGCTCGGTGAAGCGCTCTCCCAAGCGCTTGATTCCATCAAAACCGCTCTCGTCGGGGCTTACGTCCCCTTCGGCCCCGTTCACGAAAAGCACGACGGGGCGCTGGCCTGCGCCGCCGTTTAAGGCATGAAGCCTGCGCTCGAACGCCCGCTCGATCCCTCCCGGAGCGTCGGCGCTGAAATAGAGGTTGTCAGAGTCCAGCGACACCCCGTGCACGGCGAGGTTTACGACGGCGCCGATGAACCGGGATGCCCCGCCCGGCGCGGCCGCGGTCTCGACGAAAAGCAGGTTGGCCATCGGGTCAAAATGCCCCGGATGCCCCCTGCGGTTGTGCTGGATATCGACGGCCTTGAAGCGCGCGGACGAAAGCCGGGCAGGTTCCCTGCGCGCGAGAGCGTCTTTCACCGCCTCGACGCAGTCCCGCAGCATCTGGTCGTACGTCTGGCGGTTGAACCGGTCCATCGCGACGGCTTCCCACACCAGATTCCGGCTGATCGCGCCCGGCCCGCTGTGCGTGTGGGTCGCGAACAGAAAGATCTCGTCGCGCGCGATTCCAAGGGGTGCGAGGCGGCGTGCGATGTCGTCGAGCATCTCGCGGCTCGAGCCGATGACGTCGAGACCGATGAAGACGAGATGCTTTCCACCCTTCTCAAGAACGAGCACCTTCGCGCGGATCGGGTCATGAATGCCCTCGGCCTGCCGAAAACTCAGATTGAGACCGTAACCCCGGTGAAGCAGAAGTGCTGCCAGCTCCGTAAACGGCAGACGCCGGTCGATCCCGCCGTAACCTCCAAGCGGCACGGCCATGCGCGGGGTCACGTCTCTCGCGGCCATCGCCGCAAAAAGCGTCCCGCCCGGAGCGGAGTCCGCGCGCGCGGCGCCTGAAAACGTCATGAACCACAATGCGAGGAGTGCTGCTGCCCGTCCTGAACCCGATGTCATTTTTTGCATGCCTATATGCTAACCGCGGCTCGATTTCTGTCAACATCAAGAGGCTCTAGGGAGAGCCCGAGGCTCTATTGATAGAATCTAGTTGACAGCTGGCTTTCGCCATGCTGATTCGATCCGATAAAAATCCTTTAATATCGAACATTTAGATGTTGATAAAAATACTCGGAGATTTAGATTGATTACAAGGAGAATTCGCATAAAATCTAGGAACGGGTGGACAGTGAAAGGGGCTTACGAGCAGTGCGTTATTTCGTGTCGATCATTCTTCTGGTCAGTGTGGTTTCTGTTTACACAATCTTGTCTGATATCGGAACGCTCGTCGCGGGCGAAGATCCTCAAGGTTCGGGCGAATCCGTGCAAACGACCTTTCGCTCTGTTGTATCCGCCGACTTGCATTCGAGCTGATTGCGCTTCAGAACAGGACGAGTAGACTGTTGTCTCATGGCACCTAAGGAATCGCGCGCATCCAAAATCGTCGAGTTCGAAGATGGAAAGTTCTGGTTTCACAAGAAATCCAACGCGATCACGATCGGCATCACGCTCGACGCGCTCGATACGATCGGTGATGCTGAGAAGGTCAGTCTTCCCGCGGAAGGCGATGATTTCAGCAAAGACGACGTGATCGTCGAAATCGACGGCTCGGATAACAATCTGAAGGTCGTCACACCCGCTGCCGGCTTCGTGACCGAGGTCAATCTGGCGCTCGCCGACGACCCCAGCATCCTCAACGAAGACCCCATCGACGAAGGCTGGCTGGTGAAGATCGAGCTGCAAGATCCGACCGAACTGACCGAATATCTTTAATTCCTCGCATCCGTGTTGTATAAGCGGCGAAAGCCTTCGGAGTTCGTTGATGCAAGACTTGTCGCTCAGTCAGAAGTCCTTTTACATCAAGACGTTCGGTTGCCAGATGAACGTGGCCGACACCGAGCGGATGAGCGTGCTGCTCTCAGACCTAGGTGCCAAGCCGTCTGAAGATCCCGCGGACGCCGATATCGTGATTCTGAACGGTTGCGAGGTGCGCGACAAGGCCGTGCACAAAGCACTCTCCAAGCTCGGCGAACTCAAAGAAAACAAGAAAAAGGGAAAGCTTATCGGGATCGGCGGCTGTGTCGGGCAGCTCGAAGGCACGAGGCTTTTCAAGCGCAATCCGCATCTGGATTTTGTTTTCGGCACGGACGTGATCGATCAGCTGCCTGAAATTCTTTTTCAAGCCGGCTCGGGCGCCCGTCACGCCGTCTATAACGAATTCGACAAGACCCGCGATTATTCCACTGAGACGAAGATCTTCAATCGATCGGCCTCGGCGTTCGTGAACATCATGAAGGGCTGCGATAAGTTCTGTTCGTTCTGTATCGTGCCGTTCACGCGCGGACGCGAAAAAAGCCGGCCCATCGCCGAAGTCGTCTCGGACGTGCAGCGGCTCGTTCTTCTCGGTGTTCGCGAGGTGACGTTGCTCGGGCAGAACGTGAATTCGTACGGAAAAGGCAACGGAACGAAGGAGAAGCCGGAGACCTTCCCGCAGCTTCTTCGCGCGCTCGATTCGATTCGCGAGCTCAAGCGCCTGCGCTTCACGAGCTCGCATCCCATCGATTTCAGCGACGAGCTGATCGACTGTTACGGAAGTGTGCGCGCGCTCTGCAATCAGCTTCATCTGCCGGTGCAAAGCGGGTCGAACGCGGTGCTGGATCGGATGCACCGGCATTACAAGATCGAGACCTACTATGAGCAGATCCGCAAATGGCGCGAACGCTGCCCTGAGGGCGGTCTCACGACCGATATCATCGTGGGCTTTCCGACGGAAACCGGCGAGGATTTCGAGCTGACGATGAAGCTTCTCGAGGACATGCAGTTCGATCTCGTTTACGCGTTCGCGTACAGCCCGCGTCCGGGTACGAAGGCCGCGAAGCTCAAAGACGATGTGCCGGATGAGGTGAAACACGAGCGGCTGTTGCGGTTCCAAAAACGCGCCGTGGAGATCGCGCACGGGAAAAACCAGCGTTTCGTCGGACGCAAGCTCGAAGTATTGGTGGAAGGCAAGACCAAGCCTCTGAAAAATTCTCCGCGCAAAAACATTTTCGCGGGCAGGACCTCGTGCGGGAAGGTCGTGAATTTTCCGTACGACGGGCCAAGGGACCTTACGGGCAAGTTCCTCGACGTCGTGATCGAGCGCGCCACGGGTCTTGCGCTTACGGGCGCGATTGACGCCGGGGCTGACTTGGGAGCCGGCGCATGATTTATGAGTTTCGCGGCATCCGGCCGAAGATTCATCCCACGGTGTTCCTGACCCCGAGCGCCGACGTGATCGGCGACGTCGAGATCGGCGCCGAAGCCTCGCTCTGGTTTAACGTCACCGTGCGCGGGGACGTGCACTGGATCAGGATCGGCGAGGGCTCGAACATCCAGGACGGAAGCGTGCTGCACGTCACGCACAATCAATCGCCGCTTTCGATCGGATGCAACGTCACGGTTGGGCATTCGGTGACGCTTCACGGTTGCACGGCCGGCGATTTCGCGCTGATCGGGATGCGCGCGGTGGTGCTCGACGATGCCGAGATCGGCGCGGAGTCGATTGTCGGGGCCTGTGCCCTGGTCACGCAAGGAATGAAAATACCGCCGCGTTCCCTGGTTCTGGGCGCGCCGGCGAAAGTGGTTCGGCCGCTCAAAGACGCGGAGATCGCGTTTCTCCATCAGAGCCCCGAGAACTACAAGCAGACCGTGCGGTGGTACCGCGAAGGCGGATTTCCAGAACCGCGGAGGATAGGATGACCATTGAAATCATGGCAGGCCTGACATTCGACGATGTTTTGCTCGTTCCGGCTTATTCCGAAATCCTTCCGTCGGAAGTCGCGATCGAGACGCGACTGACGAAAAAGATCGCGCTTAAAGTTCCTTTTCTCTCGTCGGCGATGGACACGGTGACCGAGTCGAAGACGGCGATCACGATGGCCCAGGAGGGCGGGCTTGGCGTCATCCACAAAAATTTCACGCCTGAAGACCAGGCGCTCGAGGTCGAGAAGGTGAAGAAGTCGGAGTGGGGGATGATTCTCGATCCGTTCACGATCCATCCAGACGCGAAACTTTCCGAGGCGCTGGCGCTCATGGGCCGCTACAGGATTTCGGGCGTGCCGGTGACGGTGAACGGAAAGCTCGTGGGAATTCTCACGAATCGAGACATTCGTTTTCAAGACAACGTGAGCCTGCGCGTGAGCGATCTCATGACGAAAGAAAATCTCGTGTCGGCGCGCGAGGGCGTGACGCTCGAGGAGGCGAAAAAACTTCTGCACAAGCACCGAATCGAAAAACTTCCGGTCGTCGACGGCGAGGGCCGCCTGAAGGGTCTCATCACGATCAAAGACATCCAGAAGCGCGAAACGTATCCCAACGCGGCCAAAGACGGGTTCGGGCGTCTTCTCGTGGGTGCCGCCGTGGGCGTGGGCGCTGATCTCACCGATCGCGCGGGACGCCTCGCGGAAGCGGGCGTAGACGTCTTCTTCGTGGATTCGGCGCACGGCCATTCGCGCGGAGTGCTCGAAGCGGTGAGCTGGCTCAAGAAGAATTTTCCGAAGTGCGACATTGTCGGCGGAAACGTCGCGACGCCCGAGGGAACGCGGGCGCTCGTCGAAGCGGGCGCGGATTGCGTGAAAGTGGGCATCGGCCCGGGAAGCATCTGCACGACGCGCGTGGTGGCCGGCATCGGGGTGCCGCAGCTTACTGCGATTCAGGAATGCTCGTTTGAGGCGGGAAAAAAGGACATCTCGATCATCGGCGACGGCGGCATCAAGTACTCGGGCGACGTGGCGAAGGCGCTCGCGGCGGGAGCTTCGTGCGTGATGATCGGCTCGCTCTTCGCGGGAACCGACGAGGCCCCGGGCGAGATGATTCTCTATCAGGGCCGTTCGTACAAAGTGTATCGCGGGATGGGTTCGATCGAGGCGATGAAAAAGGGCTCAAAAGACCGCTATTTCCAGGAAGACATCGAGGAAAGCGGAAAGCTCGTGCCCGAAGGCATCGAAGGCCGCGTGCCCTATCGCGGGGCGCTCTCAAGCCAGCTCTACCAGCTCCTGGGAGGCCTTAAGGCCGGGATGGGTTACCTGGGCGCGAGAAATCTCGAGGCGCTTCGCAAGGCGCGCTTCATCCGCATCACGCAGGCCGGACTCATCGAGAGCCATCCGCACGACGTCGTCGTGACGCGCGAAGCGCCGAACTACCAGCTCTCCAAGTAAGCGCTTTTAAGGTTGCAGCGCCGGTCAGTCGAACGCGACGATCTCAGACTCCTCGGAAAGAACCCGTGCTACCGAGTGGGTGTCGATATATTCGAGAACCGCTTTGATCGCCTTGTCGGCTCCGGCCCGGGTCGCTGCGCAAAGCGCGATCCCGAGCACGCAGCGTTCGGGATCGTCGAAGTCGGCAACCTCGTTGATCGAGACGGCGAACTTGCGGCGTACGTCTTTCATCAGCGTCGATAGGCGCCGCGTTTTTTCGGCCAGCTCTTCGTTATTGAAAAAATCGAGAATCACCTTCGCGCCGGCCGTGTACATGATGTCTCCATAATAAAAAACGCCGTCTGTGCTCTTGGCTTCCTCGCCATAAAATTCGCCTCACCTCCCTGCGGTCGAGTTCGGCGAAGTTTTAGGCTCGGAATCCAGTCGCCCAGACGGCGTTTTCTTGCGAAATCACTCGCTGGCGTTCGCGGCGATATCTTTAAGGCCGTAGACGTCGTCGTGCGCGTCGGTCTTGGCATAACAGCCGGCCTTGCCGAGCGCCAGCTGCGCCTTGTCCTTCACGGTGCCGGTCAGGCGGCTGTTCGTCGCCGCGATCTGTGCTGCCGCGAGGAACTGATGGCCTTCCTTGAACTTCACGCACGCGAAGTTCAACTCAACCGTTGAGTTTCTGAGCTGATCGGCGACGAACTTGGCATCTTCGTAGCCGTCAAGTTTGTGCTCGATCGTCTGGTAGTTCGTGCACTGGTAATAATCATAGCAGCGCGTGTAGGGCGGATAGTACGGGGGATAAGGATAGCCCGGGTGCCCAGGGTGGCCGGGATGGTAATGTCCGCCGCCTCCGTAGTAAGAGTCGCAACGGGTGGTCCAGTAACCGGCCGTGCACTTGGTCTCGGTGTAATAAAACTTGTTGTACGCCGCGCGGTCCGCGAATTTCGCGGCACTGCCTAGCGTCTTGTACCCTTCGGCCTGCAGAAACGCGCAGGCGTCGCCGATCTGGGCGGGATGCGAAACCGCATCCGCGAGCTTCGCTTCGATCGCATCGAGCGCGCCCTGGTATTTGAATGCTTTTTTGCAGCCGAAGTTGCAGCCAGTGGCGAAGGCCGTCAGCGCAGCCATGAGTGCCATGAGGCCACAAAATTTCCATGCGGATTTCATCATCCATCTCCCTCTTCATAAGAAATCGTTGAAATTGAATTGCAAGCCACTGTATACCATTGCCGCGTTGCGTCGTCAAGTGCGTGTTTTTAACGCCCAGGGTCGCGCGACCTCGGTCGAATCATAGTTCTCCGCGCAAGTCGATTCTGGCCTGACACGCACGGAAAGTTCGGATAAGACGGTTCTACTCCAATGACCGCTATAAAGACCGGGTCTCGAATCCTCATCCTTGATTTTGGGTCGCAGTACACCCAGCTCATCGCGCGTCGGCTGCGCGAGCTCAAAGTCTATTGCGAGATCTATCCCTGCGACGCTCCACTGGCGAGAATTCGCGAATTTGAGCCCAAAGGCATCGTGCTTTCTGGCGGGCCGTACTCGGTTTACGACAAGGGCGCGCCAGGGCTTTCGGCTGCGGGAAAGGCCGATGGAAAGACGGCGAGCGGGGATCTTTTCGGGCTTGCTGTGCCGGTTTTGGGGATTTGCTACGGGATGCAATACCTCGCGCGCCGGTTCGGCGGGACGGTGATTTCGGCCCGGGCGCGCGAATACGGAAGGGCTTTTATCCGCCGGCCCGCGGATGCGAAGAGCGCGCTTTTGCCTGCCGAGTTCATGGGCGGCGCGGCCAATCAGAAGGCCAATCAGAAGATAGAGAAGCTGCAGACCTGGATGAGTCACGGCGACGAGATCGGAAAAATCCCGAAGGGTTTTCGCCTCACGGCGATCAGCCACAACGGAAGCCCCGCCGCGATGGAGGATTCGGCGCGCGGCTTGTACGCCGTTCAGTTTCATCCCGAAGTCGCGCACACCGAAAAGGGCATCGAGATTTTCGAGAATTTCGCGTACCGCATCTGCGGATTGAAGCCTGACTGGGATATGCACTCGTTTTTAGAGGAGCAGGTGCGGCTCGTTCGCGAGAAAGTCGGCGCGGCGCGCGCGATCTGCGCGATCTCAGGCGGCGTTGACAGCACGGTCGCCGCAACACTCGTCAACCGCGCCATCGGCTCGCGGCTGACGTGCATTTTCGTGAATAACGGGTTGCTCAGAAAAGACGAAGCCGTTGAAGTCGTCAGGGCTTACAAGAAACACTTAAAGCTTAACGTGAAGCTCGTCGACGCCGAGAAAAGGTTTTTGTCGGCGCTCAAGGGCGTCACGGATCCCGAGAAGAAACGCAAGATCATCGGTCGCGAGTTCATTCGCGTGTTCGAGGCGGAAGCGAGAAAGGTCCGGGGCGCGCGGTTTCTCGTGCAGGGCACGCTCTATCCCGACGTGATCGAAAGCGTTCCTCCGCCGCGCGAAGTTTCTGGCGCGAGCGGGAGCGCGGGCTTTTCTTCGACGATCAAGAGCCATCACAACGTCGGAGGCTTGCCTGCTGACATGAAGTTCGCGCTCATTGAGCCGCTGCGCGAGCTTTTCAAAGACGAGGTGAGGGCGCTTGGACGCGAACTTTCGGTGCCGCCTGGGATTTTGAGGCGCCACCCGTTTCCGGGACCGGGGCTAGCGGTGCGCGTGATGGGCGAGGTGACGCGTGAGCGGCTGGATATATTGCGCGAGGCGGACTCGATCTTCACGGAAGAGATCCATCGCGCGGGGCTTTACGACGAGATCTGGCAGGCGTTCGTGGCGTATCTTCCGATTCGAAGCGTCGGCGTGATGGGGGACGGGCGGACGTTTGATCACGTGGTCGCGCTTCGCGCGGTGACTTCGCAGGACGGCATGACGGCGGATTGGTATCCGTTCGAGCCGGAGTTTCTCGCGCATGTGTCGAATCGAATCACGGGGAACGTGCGCGGGGTGAATCGCGTGGTGTACGACGTGTCCTCCAAACCGCCTTCAACGATCGAGTGGGAGTGACTTGAGCTTCATCAGTCTTCACGTTCACACGCACTACAGCCTGCTTGAATCGACGGTGAAGGTTCCCGACCTCGTGGCGCGCGCCAAGGAGTTCGCCATGCCCGCGGTCGCGGTCGCCGATCTCGGCAACATGTTCGGCGCCGTGGATTTTTACTTCGCCGCGAAGGCCGCGGGAATCAAGCCGATCGTGGGTGCCGAGATTTTCTACGTGACGGGCTCGCGGCTCGAAAAGACGAAACCCGCGCGTCGCGTGCAGATGGACGCGTCGGCAAGCCAGGACGCGCGTCTTTTTCACCTGGTGCTTTTGTGCAAGAACGCCGAGGGTTACCGGAACCTCTGTGAGCTCGTGACCAAGGGCTACAGCGAAGGATTTTTGGGAAAGCCGCGCGTGGATCGCGAGTCGTTGCTCAGGCACCGCGAAGGTCTCGTCGCGCTCACCGCGGGATTGAAGGGCGAGCTCGCGTACCATGTGGCGTCCGGCAGGCCGGACCGCGCCGAAGAGGCGCTTGCGTGGCTTCGCGAAACGTATCGCGACGATTTGTATCTCGAGATTCAGGAAAACGGCATTCCCGAACAGGCGGCCGTAAATCGGTTTCTCGCTGATTCCGCGAAAAAACTCGGCGTACCCCTCGTGGCGGCGGCGGAGACTTTTTATCTCAAGCCCGAGCAGGCCGTGGCGCAGGAAGTTCTCATGTGCATCGGCGCCGGCCGCACGCTCGATGAGGCGCGAGGCGTGCGCCTCGTGCCGGATGAGTTCTGGTTCAAAGACGAGGCGACCGTGACGCGCGAATTCGCGTGGGCGCCCGAGGCGATCTCCAATACGGCGCTCGCGGCCGCGAAGTGCGATTTCACGTTCAAGCTCAAGGATGAGAAGGGAAAGCAGATCTATCATCTGCCGGATTTTCGTCCGACGGTTCTCGCCGCGGGCGAGCGGTTTTCATCCGAGAAATTTTCGGTGGAGCAGGAGCTTCGTGAACAGGCCAGCAGAGGGCTTGAAGGGCGCTTTGTCGAGCCGTCGTTCGAACCGGCCCGGACGGCGCCCGGCTGGGCCGCGAAGAAGAAAACGTACGAGGCGCGCCTTCAAGAAGAGCTCGACATGATCGTGAGGACCGGGTTTTCGGGCTATTTCCTCGTCGTCGCCGATTTCATCGGGTTCGCGAAGTCGAAAGGAATTCCCGTGGGGCCCGGCCGCGGTTCGGGCGCCGGGTCGATCGTGGCGTGGGCGCTCAAGATCACGGACGTCGATCCCATTCCCCTCAACCTGCTCTTTGAACGTTTCATTAATCCCGAGCGGATCAGCCTTCCGGATTTCGACATCGACTTCTGCCAGAACCGCCGGCAGGAAGTGATCGACTACGTCGTCGGCAAATACGGGCGCGACAAGGTTTCGCAGATCGCGACGTTCGGAAAGCTTCTGGCCAAGGGCGTGGTGCGCGACGTGAGCCGCGTGATGGGCTACTCGTTTTCCGATGTCGATCCGATAGCGAAGTTGATTCCCGAAGAGCTCGGCATGACGCTGGAGAGCGCATTCGAGAGAGAACAGCGCCTGCGCGAACTCATCGAAAAAGATCCGCGCGCGGCGCGCCTCTTCGAAATCGCGCGGCTGCTGGAGGGCTTAAACCGGCACGTTTCGGTGCACGCCGCCGGAGTCGTCATCACGAATCGTCCCCTTACGGAATACTGCCCGCTCTTCACGGGAAAAGAAGGCGAGGCCGTCATTCAGTACGATAAGGACTTCGCCGAGAAGGTCGGCTTGGTGAAGTTCGACTTCCTGGGATTGAAAACGCTCACGGTGATCGACAACGCGGTGAAATTCGTGCGCGAAACGCAGCTCGAGAAGGGCGCGAAAGAGCCGGAGCTCTTTCGCCTCGATCGCATGAGCTACGCCGATCCGGAAGTTTATAAGCTCATTTCCAGCGGCGACACGGATGGGATCTTCCAGCTCGAATCGTCGGGGATGAAAGACCTGTGTAGCCGCGTGCAGCCGGGAAATCTCGAAGACATCACCGCGATCAACGCGCTTTATCGCCCCGGTCCGTTGAATTCCGGCATGGTCGACGACTTCATCAATCGCAAGCACGGCGTGACGCCGGTCACGTACGAGCTTCCCCAGCTCAAAGGCATCCTCGAAGAAACCTACGGCGTGATCGTCTATCAGGAACAGGTCATGCGCGTGGCGCGCGTGCTCGCGGGTTACACGCTCGGCGAAGCCGACATCCTTCGCCGCGCGATGGGTAAAAAGAAAAAAGAGGAGATGGATAAACAGCGCGAGAAATTCGTTCAAGGCTGCGCAAAGAATTCCGAAGGGCCGATTCCCGCCGAAACCGCGAACCGTATTTTCGATTTGCTCGCGAAGTTCGCCGAGTACGGGTTCAACAAATCGCATTCGGCGGCGTACGGCGTGCTCTCGTACCAGACCGCTTACATGAAGCGGCATTACCCGGCGCAGTTCATGGCCGCGATGCTCGCGACCGAAATGCACGATACCGACAAGATGTCGCAGTATCTCGGAGACGCCAGGCTGCACGGCATCGCGGTTCTGCCTCCGGACGTGAATGCCTCGAAAAAAACGTTTTCGGTCGTTGAACGGGACGAAGCGGGGATCGGCATCCGATTCGGAATGGAGGCGATCAAAGGCGTCGGCGGCGTCGCAGTCGACGCGATCCTTGCCGAGCGCGAGTCGAAAGGCCCGTTCAAGGGATTCATCGACTTTTGCGCGCGCGTGCCTCTGCGCAAGGTGAACAAGAAAGTGCTCGAGAGCCTCATCAGCTCGGGCGCATTCGATTCGGTTGCCGAAGAAAACCGCGCGACACTTTTTGAAAGCGTCGAAGCCGTGATCGACCACTCCTCAAAGCTTCAAGAGCAGGCCGACCTCGGCCAAGTGAGTTTCTTCGATCAGTACAAGCCGGACAGCTTTAAATTGGAGACGAGCACGGGCCATCTCTTCAAGCGGGTGCCGGATTGGGGCGATTCGAAAAAACTTCAGATGGAAAAACAGCTCGTCGGGTTTTACGTCTCGGGCCATCCGATGGACAAGTGGTGGCAGGTCGCGAAAAATTTCGTGAGCGGCGATCTCACGTGGATCATCGAGCAGTTTCCCGCGAAGAAAGAGGCGTCCGCGCGCGCGCCGAAAGAAACCTCGAGTGCTGGGTCGTTCAAAAAAGGCAGTGTGGGCAAAGGCGGCTGGAGGCGCGACGAGGGGCCGCGTTGGGACATCGTGACGGCGGCGCTCGTCGGCTCGTTTCGCGAGATCACGACCAAGAAAGGCTCGCGCATGGCGTTCGTTGAATTCGAAGACGCGCGCGCGAAGATTGAGGCTGTGTGCTTTCCCGAGGCCTACGAGCAGTTTGGCGCGCTGATTCGCCGGTCGGTGGACGAGTGCCTGCCGTTCGTGATCACCGGAAACGTGGCGCTCGACGAGGAAACGCCGAAGATTTTCATCCGGTCCATCGATCCGGTGAGCGAGTTCCAAAAACGCCGCGTGAGCCAGGTGATCTTCCGGCTCGATCCCTCCCAGGTCGACGCCGAGAGACTGGCGCTGCTTCGCGCGGCGATCGTGCGCCACCGCGGAAAGTGCGCGACGTATCTTGAATACGCGGGCGCGGTGTCGGGAACCGAGTTTTCGAGCCGTCACGCTCTTCCTCAGGAACTTTTCGTGAACCCGTCGGCGGATTTCGTCAAGGAAGTGAACGCGCTTTTCGGGGAGGATGTCGTTAAGTTCGGATAAGCTAAAACGCCTTACGCGCCTTGGCTTCCATTTTTGTCGAGCTACGCGCAGGAAGCGCTATGCGCTCGACGAAAAATGTCCGCCAAGGAGCGTAAGGCTTAGTAACTCAATCACGTTTGACGATCGCACTTCGGAAGGCGTTTTCGAACGCGACCCAGGTACGGATTTCGGGTTCGCCTAATCCGTGATCGCGCAGAGTCTGTTCGAGTAGCCGAAGCCGGCGGTCGAAATGGCCGGTGAGAATCGGCGGAAGTTTTTCGTGGGCCCTGGCCGGCGTGCGGCCGGAATGGGTTTTCGCCGCGCCCATCGCGCGCAGAAGAAATTCCTTCTGCTTCATCGCGATCGCGCGCGTATCGCGCCGGTCGAAGAAAAAGCCCACGAGAGCGTCGTCGGCCATCCTCGAGTAGAAGTCGATCAAAATTTCCTCGAGGCCTTTTTCGCCGCCGATGCTGGAAAAAAGCGCTCTTAAGCCGGAAAGAGAAACGCCTTTGGGCGGCGCGCTCGCTTTTTGGGGCTCTGGCGGTTTTTTTCGCGTCACGTCCACGGTTTACGGCAGTTCGATCTCGTGGTCAAATAAGTGTGATGCGGGGACTTGCGAACATCCGGCCAGCTTTGACCGTGGCATTAGCCTGCGCGCTCGTGTGCATGACGGGCCGGGCAGGCGCGCAAAATTCAACGCCGCTGGCGGAGATCGCGGCGGCGGCAGGCGCAAAAACGCCTGCCAGCCCCGAGGCCGAACTTCTTCGCGGGGAATTCGAATCGTCGGCCGATGCGGGAGTGGCGTCATACCGGCGTATTCTGGAGGAGGAAGTGCTTCCGAACGCCGTGCTGTTCATGGACGGCAAGCGCGCGGCGCTCGTTGGCGATTTTTCGCGCGCGCAATCCGACGATCACTCCGAGCCGCAGGTCGACCGGGAGCGGCTATGGAAGTATCTTCGTTTTTCCGCGACGCTGTTTTCCTCAGCCGAGGGGAGTGCCGTTTGCATCCAATCGCGGGCCGAGGGCGGTTGCGCGCAATGCGAGCAGTTCAAGGGGCCGCTGCATGCGGGGCTTGCAGAGCGGTTGGCGCAGCGGGGATTTTCGGCGCGCATCGGCCCGGCGCTTTCGGCGCCGCTTTCCGCGCAATCCTCGGCGCGCGGGGAGAAAGCGTTCGAGGAGTATCTCGCGCGCATCGCGGGTCAGAGACTCGACCTCGTTGCGGGCCAAAGGCCCGACGATGCCCCGATCGGCGGGTGCGACGGCGCGCTTTACGTCGAGCTCGTCTCGCACGACGAGAACGGGGTGAAGGGGCTGCGGGCTCTCTCTTTTCTTGAGTTGAAAAACGTTTCGGGGCGCAAAACGAGGGCACGCGCCGAGTCCATTCTCATGCCGGAGGGCAAAGGTTTTCAAAGCGGTCAGGCTTCGGCCCGAAGGATCGTGGCGCACCAGACGGCTTCGCTCTTCGTGAGCGGGTCGGAAGCGGGTGGCCAAGGTTTTGCGGTCGCCTACGGCCAGCTCGGCACGGGGAGCAGGGTTTTTGGCCCGGAGCGCTACCTCGAAATTCAGGGTGCCGACAGCTTTCTTAAGGTGCAGAGTTTTAAGCAGGCGTTCATCGAGACGTTTCCCGGGACGCCGATCGAGGAACGCGTGATCCGGAACCGCTCGTTTCGTTTCGCGCTCCCGCCCACGATGCGGCTTGACGTGTTGGTGACGCGCCTTAAGCAGTCTGCGGCGATGAGCAGCCGCGGCCTGCGGTTCGACGTCGTGAAGTGGGCTGGGCCCGAAGCTGACGAGACAGTGATCGTACTTAAATAACGCTTCGGACAGGAGTCCGAAGCGCCGTCAGGACGGATGTCCTGCCTCGGAGCAGGATGCGTAGAGGAGGAGGAGAAAAGATGAATCGGCGCTTCAGAACGGTTGCGTGGATGGCGGTAACGGCGCTTTTTGCGCTCACGATCGGGCCCGGGTGCGCGCGTTCCAAACAGTACAAGCAGGAGCAAAATTACTACCGGGCTGATTCCGAGTTCACGAATCGCGGGTCTTCGATCGACAAGGCCGAGAAGTTCGGGCAGCCGAAGAAAAAGCTTTTCGTGCTTCCGTTCATGAACGATACGCCGTTTAGCGACGATCAGCTCGGCGCGGTCGCGGCGGGCGAGTTGCTGCGAAGCTTGAAAATAACCGGAAGGGCCGTGGTGCCCGACGACCTGCGCTCGGCCGACACGTCCCGCGATTTTTTCAGCGGCGACAAGGTGCGCTTGAGCCCGCTCATCCGCGAAGGAAAAAAACTCGGCGTGACTCTTCTCATCATCGGAAAGATCAAACGCGTGCGTTACCGGCAGAAGGGCGACGAGGTCGGGCTTTTTCGCCAGAAGCGTTCGATCGCCGCGGTGGACGTCGAGATGCGGCTTTTCGACTGCGCCGAGGGGAAGGAAGTGATGGCGACCTCCAAGTCCGCGGATTCGAGCTCAAGCCAGGTCAACCTCTTCGGCCGCGACGAAAGCGCGTCGGATCCGCAGTCGCAGCGCATGGAACTCGTGTCGGAGGCGATTCGCAACGCCATGCGGCTGCTGGCCGCCGACATCGCGCGCGCTCTCGAGAAAATCGGCTGGGAAGGCCGCATCGCGAAGATTTCGGGCGGCCGGGTTTACGTCAATTCGGGGCGCGCGTCGGGGTTGAACATCGGCGACATCCTCAAGGTCATGACCGCCGGCGAGGATATTTACGATCCGCTCACCGGCGCTTACATGGGGCGCAGCCAGGGGCAGCCCAAAGGCACGCTCGAAGTGATCGACTTTCTCGGGATCGACGGCGCGGTCGCGTCGATCCACAGCGGCGGCGGTTTTTTCGAGGGCGACGTTGTCCAGCTCTACTGAGGGCGCGTCGGGCGTCCGGGCGATGCATTTTCCATGGAAAACCGTGGCTGCGATCGCGGCGGTTTTTTTCGTAAGCCTGATTTTTCTTTCGCGGATCTACGCGTATTTAAGCGTGGCGTTCATCCTCGCGTACTTGCTCGAGCCGGTGGTTTCGCGTCTCGCGAAGCGGAAAGTTCCGCGTCAGCTCGCCGCGCTTCTCACCCTGGCGGTTTTTTTTCTGCTCATCAGCCTTGCCGGAGTTCTCATCATCCCGAGAATTATTGATCAGGGCCAGGAGCTGTTGGAGCGTCTGCCGACGGCGTACGCGAAGCTCACGGTCCTGCTTGCGCCGTACAGCGAGCGCTATCTGGGTTACGATATTTTTTCGGATTTCAGACACGCGCTTTCCAATCTCGGCTCGAGGTCCGAGATCATGAAGCCGATCGGAGGCATCGTTCAGGGCGTGTTTTCGACGACGCTCAAATTCGTGACGACGATTCTGGGGCTTCTCATCATTCCGCTTCTCGCGTTTTATCTGCTGCGCGAATTTCCGGCGCTTTACAAGCGTACGGTGATCCACGCGCTGCCGGCGCGGCTTCATGGCGTGGCCGAGGAAATCCGCAGGCGGCTCAATCGCGTCCTCGGAGGATTCATCCGTGGGCAGCTCGTGGTGAGCGGCATTCTCTCGGTGTACTACGGCGTGAGCCTGAGTATCGCAGGCGTCGAGCTTTCGCTGGCGCTTGGAATCATGGCGGGGTTTCTGAACATCGTGCCGTATCTCGGGATTTTTTCGGTGTTCATTCTCACCCTGCTCGTGGCGCTTTTGCACGGCGCGGGGATGGGGCTTATCCTCGCGATTCTCGTGATTTTCGCGGTGGGAATGATGCTCGAAGGCGCGGTGATCACTCCGCGGGTTTTGGGCAACGAGATCGGCTTGAGCCCGCTCACGCTGATCCTTGCGTTGCTTGTGGGTGGCGAGCTCTTCGGAATCGTAGGCATGGTCGTCGGCGTGCCCGTTGCCGCCGTCGTAAAAGTATTTTGGGAAATGGCTCTCGAACACCGAATCTAAAAGGTGCCGACCTACTTTTCGTGGTGTGGTGCGCTGTAAGAGGGACTACTCACTTCTTACAGCGCACCACACCACGAAAAGTAGGTCGGCACCTTTTAAGCGGGGCTTTCTTACGCGGCTTCCAAGTCATAAAGCTGCCGAATCGCAGCTTCCGTCATTTCCTCATGCAGGATGCGCGCGCCTGAATAGCGGCGCCCGAGGAACGATTCGAGACCCGGATGGAGCATTTTCAATTCTGTTAGAAAGCGATGCTGAGTCGCGAAGGCGGTTTTTTCGGAGGCAAGCATGCGGAGGCCGCGTTCGCGTGTGTTCCCGCGCGCGAGATCCCAGATCCCCTCATCGAGGCCGTGAATCATTTCATGCAAGAGAAACGGCGCGAGCACGCCGAGCTCGCTGCTAAGGTCGACGTAAATCGTTCCAGCTTTACCATCAGTGACGAACGATGCTCCGACAGGCTGATCCGAGCTTTTGGCCGCACGAAGTTTGTCGAGGATTTCAGCTGGATAGCCCTCGATGCGAATGCGTCCGGAACGAAGATGCGGCGTGAACCGCGCAAGAACATCCGCTCCGGTCTTCGTTTCAGAAATGATCTTCAAAATCTGCTCGACGTTCGCCGGAGCGAACGTGAGATCAGCGGTTTTTCGGACAAGCCGCAGGTATTTCGCGAGCCCCATGTCGAACTATTCGGCACGTTTGGGCCGCCCGGAGAGGAGGCAAAAATAGCTCAGTCAGGCACCCTACAGGGCCATTAGGGCATCGATCTTAGCCGCGCATATAAAATCGTTTTCCGAGAGCCCGTTAATGGCATGTGTTATGTAGCTTACGCGGCAGCTGCCATAGCTCACCTCGAGATCAGGATGGTGGTTTTCCTTGTTTGAGATCCAAGCCGTCGCGTTCACGAAAGCCATCGTCCGATAGTAATCCTTAAATTTGAAGGTTTTGGCGATTTTTCCGTTCTCAAGTTTCCAGCCGTTAAGCTTGCTCAAATTCATGGTGACTGTGTCTTTCGACAGCGCAGGCACGCCGCCTTCGCAGGGTTTGCAGTTTTTTTGGCTGAGGTCACAGGTTTTCATGAGCGCGAGACCTTTTGATCGATAGCGTCGAAGAGCGACACTCCGTCCTTGAACATCTCAATCCGCACACGGTCGCCGAACTTCAGGAACGGGGTTTTGATTTCGCCCGCGTCGATTTTCTCGATCATCCGCTGCTCGGCCAGGCAGCTGCTTCCCCGGCTGCGGTCTTCATTTGAAACGGTGCCGCTGCCTACGATCGAGCCGGCGGCAAGAGGCCTCGTCTTGGAGGCGTGTTTGATCAGATCGGCAAAGGAAAAGTGCATCTCGGGCCCCGCATTGGGGTTCCCGAAGAGCTTACCGTTTAGCCGGGTTTCCAGCGGCAGATGCAACCGCGCGTCTTTCCAGGTTCCGCCCAGCTCATCCGGCGTCAGAACGAACGGGGCGAAAGCCGTCGAAGGCTTCGACTGCAAAAAGCCGAACCCCTTGGCCAGTTCCTCCGGAATCAAGTTACGCAGGCTCACGTCGTTGCAGATCGTGACGAGTTTGATGTGTTCCGATGCGTCTTTCGAGGAAACGCCCATCGGCACATCATCGGTGATCACAACGACCTCGGATTCGAAGTCGATGCCCCACGCCTCGTCCCCAAGATGGATATCTTCGGATGGGGCCAGGAAACGATCGCTTCCACCCTGGTACATCAGCGGGTCGGTTTTGAGGCTGGCTGGCGGCTCGGCTCCGCGGGCCTTTCTGACGAGAATCACGTGGTTTAAAAACGCGCTGCCGTCGAGCCACGCGTAGGTGCGCGGCAAAGGGGCGAGGAACTCGCCGTATTTCAGCGGAAAAGCATCCTGGCACTTGCCCTGCGCCAGCTGCCGGCTTAAGCGTTCGAGCTTAGGAGCGGAGGCGGCCCAGGAATCCAGCGCGCCCTGCAGACAGGGCGCGATCGACGTGGCGGGCACTCCCTGCTTGCGATCCGGGCTGATGACGACCAGCTGACCATCGCGTGTGCCGTTGCGGAGCGTGGCTAAAATCATTTCAAGAGCTCCAAAAAATGAATTCCGGTCCAGGCCGCGGCAATATCGCCCGCGCGGATATTTTTCTGAATCAGCAGGTGAACCGATTCCCGCGAGGATTCTCGCGCGTATTCGGAATGATCCCCGGCTGGAGGCGCCTCAAACACCGAGGCCAATTTCGCGAGTTCGTTTCCGGTAAGTACCGGGCTCTCCAGGATTTCACGCGGCAGGCGGTCAAATCCGATCCCGAGCCCCTTGCTTGAGGGCTTGGGCAGCTCAAACAAACCTTCCCTGGCCCTCGAATACCAGTTGCCGCCCATGCGCGATACCTGATCCAGTTTGCGCGGATCGAGTTTGCCGGAGGCTTCCATCAGCTCCGCGCGCAGATGCATGTAAACGACTTCCCCGATCAGAAGATTGCCGCTGGCGGGTTTGCCGCCCAGATCGATGTGCTTGAATAACTTGCACTCCAGGATACAAGGCGAATCCGCCACTCCCGGCACCTTGATTCTGACCGACGGATGTTTCGTGAACCCCGCCTTGACGAACTCATCCACGCCCGCGGGGTACTCGCTTGAGGCGAGGTTTTGCTGTTCGACCATATCGTAACTGACGACGGAGATCGTGAATTCCTTGGTCTGCTGGATGTTCAGCAGCGTATGCTTGGGCGCCCCGGTTTTTCCTCCGAAGGCGGGGGAAAACGCGACGTAGGCCGGATTGGCCCCGAAGGCGTTGAAGAAAGAAAACGGCGAGAGATTGCACCGCCCTTTGTCGTCCATGGTTGCGGCCAGCGCGATCGGCCTTGGCGCCACGGCCGATAAGAGCAACTGATGGCGCTCCCTCAAGGGAAGCGCGGCCATATCGTTTCCGACGAAATCAAATTTCTTTTTTTCCATTTCTCTTCTCCGCCTTCGGAATCCAGCTGCTCGCGTATTCCGTATCCTCCACCAGGGCGGCGTCCTGCGCGACCGACAGCGGGGCGAAGGTGTCGATCATGACGGCCAGCTCTTCGGTGGATTTTTTCCCGATCGACTCCTCGTACTTGCCTGGTTGCGGGCCGTGGGCCAGCCCCATCGGGTGATGCGTGATGGATTCGGGCGCGATCCCTGTCCTGCTCATGAATTCGCCCTCCGAGTAAAACAGGATCTCATCGGAATCCACGTTGGAATGCGGGTAGGGGGCGGGAATCGCATCCGGATGAAAATCAAAAGGGCGCGACACAAAGGAGCAGACCACGAACCCGCCGCCCTCGAAAGTCTGGTGTATCGGAGGAGGCTGATGGATTCGTCCGACAATGGGCTCGAAATCACGGATGTTGAACGCCCACGGAAAGAGATAGCCGTCCCAGCCCACGACGTCGAAGGGGTGGTGGTCGTAAACGTATTTCTGCCGTCCGTTCCTCAGGCGCACCAGTATCTCGAACTCCCCCGCTTCCGACCGTGGAGCCGCGAGCTCGGGAGTTCTGATATCCCGCTCGCAAAACGGCGAATGTTCGAGGAGCTGTCCGAAGGCGTTGCGATAGCGCCTCGGCGTCTGAATCGGGCTTGCGGACTCGACGATGAGAAAACTCGCCGGACTGCCGGGATCTTCCTTCAGGAGAACTTGCGAGACGACTCCGCGCGGGATCACGAGATAATCACCGGTCGTGAATTCCAGCGCCCCGAACTGCGAGAGGAGCGTGCCCCGGCCTCGATGCACGAAGATCAGCTCGTCGTGGTGCCCGTTTCGATGGAAGCTCTTCGAGTTCTCAGTGGGGTGGGCTTTGTGAATGCGAACGTCCGAATTGAAAAAAAGGAGCCTTCGGGAATTCACGAAGTCGCCGCTGGATCGGACATCGGCTGTTTTCACGTGCCTTGGGCGATGGATGGCCTCCGAGGACAGCGCATCAGTCGATGGTTGAAATGCGCCGACGGCCTTAACCCGTGTCGGCATCGCCAGGTGGTAGAGATTCGAGTAGACCCCGGAAAAGCCCTCTCGGCTGATGAGTTCCTCGAAATACAGCGAACCGTCTTTTTTACGGAAAGCCGTGTGCCGTTTGCGGGGGATCTCACCCTGGCGCCGGTAAAAGGGCACTTAGAGATTCCCCCGCCGGGCCTGCTCGCGCTCGATGGATTCGAAAAGCGCCTGGAAATTGCCTTGCCCGAAACCCAGGGCGCCTTTGCGCTCGATGATCTCGAAAAAGAACGTCGGGCGATCCTCGATGGGCCGCGTGAAAAGCTGCAAGAGGTACCCCTCCTGATCGCGGTCGACCAGGATTTTATGTTTTTTCAGGAGTTCCAGATCCTCATCGATGTCGCCCACGCGCGCGCCGAGCGCATCATAATACGAGTCGGGCACTTCCAAAAACTCCACCCCATTTGCCCGAAGCGCCGAGACGGCATGGACGATGTCTTTCGTGATCAGCGCGACGTGCTGAACGCCCGGGCCTTCGTTGAAATCGAGGTACTCCTCGATCTGTGATTTCTTCAGGCCCTTGGCGGGCTCGTTGATCGGCATCTTCACGCGCCAGTTCTTCGAGCGAACGACCTTGCTTTTCAGGGCGGAATACCGCGTCGAGATGTCCTTTTCGTCGAACTCAACGAAGGTCATGAAGCCGAAGACTTCTTCGTAGAATTTCGCCCAGCGGTCCATGTCCCGGACGGCGACGTTTCCCACTATGTGATCGATCGCGGCCAAATGCACCGTTTGCCGGTTCAACGCGGGGCTCTTGAGCGCGACGAATCCTGGAGCCCAAACGCCTTTGAATTCCCCGTCATGAATGAAACTATGAATCGTATCGCCGTAAGTTCGGATGCCCGCTGTGACGAAAAGCCCTTCTTTTGTCTTGTCCGCGCGGGGCGCGAAAGCCTCCTTGGCGCCTCGCCTCAGGCACTCCTCATAGGCGTGGGCCGGGTCAGGCACCGAAAGCGCGATATCACACACGAAGTCGCCGTGTTTTTTCAGCTGCTCCGAAGCCGGGTGAGAGGAGTGCAGCGGCGTAGTCAGCACGAAATAGACGTGGTTCTGCTTCAATACGTAAGAGACGTGGGTTTTGCACCCTGTCTCCGGCCCCATGTAAGCATGCAGGTCAAAACCGAAGGCGGACTGGTAAAAATAAGCCGCCTGCTTGGCGTTTCCCACGCAGAACTCCACGTGATGGAAGCCGTCTATTTTAAAAACTTCCCGCCCTGTCCACTCTTTAGTCATGAACGCCATGGTGTCCTCCGCCACGTTCAACTCAAAAGTTCCAAGCCTCTGCGAATGATATCGGCTTTGGGTGAATGCGTACCACTGATGCGCTCGAGCTGCATAAACACGGTTTTTTGCCATGGTACGTCGAGCCCATGAACATAGCACAGTTCCAGCAATTCGTAGCGCAACAACCAATCTTCGGGATAATCCCTCTCCAGCTCACGGTGGATCTCGCTCAATGCGGCCTCGATCAGACTCTTTGAGGTTTTTTCCGCGCGGAACTCGCGAACCTTTGCATAAAGCTCATTGAGCCGCCGGTTGGCTGGGGTCAAATTTGTCTTGGGTTTGCCTAAAGGGGTTGAATCGGTCTCGGTTCTGGTGAAGTACCGGTCTCGATCGGCCGCGCCTCCAAAAACCGAGACGACAGCAGCTCCAGGCGGCAGAGGGAATGCGCCGCCCATGGGCCGAAACTCGATTTCCCGGTCGTCGCGCGCGAGTTGCATCGGGCCTGAAAAGCGGATTGCGGATACTGTTTTGTCTTCAGCCGCGAAGCTTTCAATGACACCGCTGATCTGAAGTCCGGAGTCGAGCACGGCCGTCGTGACGGTTCCCGCCTTTTTCGCCCGCCTAAGCCCTTCCAGTCCGCCGATTCGAAAGGCCATCGTTTCGGCCAGCTCGCGCAGCACGGCGATCAGCTGCCCGAAATCGCGCGCCACGAAAAGCTGGGGCTGCGGCCGTGTGATGTCATAACCGGTTTCCACGCAGGAAATTGAAAGAGGAATTTTCTTCACGTTCTTACCGAGGCAGTCGTAGCTTTCGGACAGCGAGGATAACAACCCCGCGCCGTAAATCTTTGGGTTTTCCAAATCACCGATCAATCCGTATTCGGCAGTCCACCACAACATGCGCGAGAGCTGCGCCGCTTCGCTGACATATCCGATCCGGGCGACCGCGGCATCAAGCCTGGCCTGCGAATCCTTGATCCGCCCTGGCGTGGTCCCGGGGTCTTCTTTGATATCCGAAAGGTCACGGATGGCAAGGTAGAGATTCCAATCTTCCCTGGAGTGAATCGCCTTGCGCGAAATTTCCCCGTACTCGCGGAGGTAGCGCGCATAATCGGGATCGGCGATGATGGGAGCGTGTCCGGCCGATTCATGCACGATATCAGGCGCCGGAGTGTAGGAAAGGTGCTCGATCGCGCGCATGTCGCACGCGATCGGCAAGATGCCGCGCGAGAGAAATTCCATGAATACCAAAGGCGGGATGAATCCGCAGACCGGTACGGCGCGCCAGCCGAAGCGCTGGAGCTTCTGGTCCATTTCCTCGATGAGCGGGATGTGCTCCAGCGAGATCCCGGTTTTCTCAAGGCCGTCGAGGTAGATCCGGTGGGCGTGCCTGGCAAAGTGTGCCCTCGATATTTTGAGGATAAAGCGCCAGCCGGCATGATCGATCGGAGTATACAGGCTCGGATCTTGCTCGGAGATATAGGCCCGCAAATAACTCGGCACTTCTTTTTTAAGCGAAGCTAAGGTCATGAGCAGAAAACGATAGCGGAATGACCGGGGACATTAAAGGAGATTCCATGCGAAAACTAAAGGTCGAGCTGGCACTTGACCCGCGATTTCCGTGCAAAACGGGAGGAACACTGACCCACGGGTTCCGTAAGAAGAGAGACAAAACGCCGTGCATTTTCAGGCTTCAAGATGGCGAAAAAAATAGCCGCAGTGATCCGTTAAACCCTAGACACACTATAGTATAGTGTGCTATAGTGCTCAATATGGGCCAGTTCCAATTCGTTCTGTGGCTTGCCTACTGGTACTCGCAGACCGAATCTTTTGATTTCGAATGGGACGCCGGGAACATGGCCAAGAGCACCAGCAAGCACGGCGTGGCTCTGGATGCAATGGAATCGGTTTTTGAACTCAAGCTTGCCGTGCCGATCGGCCGGCAAGTCTCGCCTGCTGCGGAGGAGGAACGGCTATGCGTGGTTGGGCCTACGTCTGAGGGACAACTCGTATCCGTAGTATTCACGCTGAGGAGCGGACGGGTGCGCCCAATCAGCTCGCGGCCCGCAAGCAAGAAGGAACGGAGGCTTTATGAAGACGTACGCAAAGCGACTTAAAGAATATGAAAAGATCGATTTTGATCCGAAACAGATTATCGCGGGCATGGCTCGGCTAAAGGGCGCGCGTCGAAAACCGACGAGCATCGCTCTTGAGGATGAGATGATTAGGGAGCTCAAAGCGATCGCTGCGGAGCGAGGCGTGCCTTATCAGGTGCTCATGCGGCTTCTTATCGCGGAAGGTATCAAGCGCCTCAAGCGGGCGGCGTAATGGGGCTGTGAGTCGTCGATTGTGGTGGGGGTTTCCATTTTGCTCGCAAATGTACTTATTTGCGAAAACAATTTGTTCCGCGCTCGGAATGGTGATCTTTTTCACTTCAGCTTGTCCATCGCGCCTTTGTGTTTCTTATAAGCCTTTGCGATGGTCTGTTCCCACTTCTTAGAGTCGATGGGTTCGAGCTGAATGGATTGCGGCTCGGAGATGAACTTTTCGACGGCGATGCTCACGAGTTGGGAAAACTTGATCTCGTTTTTTTCCAAGTATTCTTCAACTTTGGCTTCAAGCTCATTTTCAAAACGAACAGATTTAGGAATACCCATGGCGATCACCTCTTGTATTTATGATAATACATTATAATACAAAGTGCAATCTTGAATTTTATATCAATGATATCAAATAGATAAATATTATAAAATAGATTGGATAAAAATACGTCGTCACTTGGTTGACAGATGTCGGACAAATGTCTAAAATCAAATACATGTGGACACAAGTTGAAGTCAGCTCGCTCAGACGTAGCTTGAAAATGGAGCAGGGAGACTTTGCTCGTCTCGTTGGTGTTGACTCGCGAACCGTTGCCCGCTGGGAAGAAGGAAAGGTTCAGCCAACTGGTGCGGCCGTCGAAGTGATGAATGGCTTGCGAGAGAAGCTGGAAAAGGATCCAAACAGTGCAGAAGAAATAATCAAGTTTGTTGTGGGTGCAGCGGCTATCGGTGGATTGGCCTATCTTCTTATCAAAGCGCTGGATGCGATTACAGAGAAAGGCATCAAGAGTGGAAAATGATGCAGAAACAAGTCGATTGAGTGACTAGGAGGATGAAATGATAGACAAGCCAAAAGTCGTTAATGTCGAAATTGTAAATTGGGATCGTGCCGAATTACTGCTCAAGGGCTGGTACAAGGGCCACTGGGTCCGAATAAAAAAAGGTCTCCTTCGTGTTCCAACGGCAGGCGCAGAGGGCTTTGAGATTTCGACAGGTTTCCCCCTTGGTCAAATCAATGATTATCGCCGGTCGAATAAAGACGGCACCAGTATGCATATTCATGAATATGAGAATTACTATGAGGCACACATTGACGCCGTGGACCCGAAGAAGGATCCAATTGATCATTTGCGGGTAGATGCTCCCAATGTTTATGCATTAGGCATTCCGCTTGGTTTTGCAGCTCTCGCGGCGCTGGTTGGCGCGAAGCGGCCTGATATTATTTTCGCTGGTGCTGTCGGACTTGCTTTGGTTTTACTAACACTTCCCCGAGGACAAGCAGTCACCGAATAGGTCACGGCGGTCGTGCGCTTTGGCCTCGGGCTAATCTTCGATCATCGATTCCACTGAAACGCCGAATTTTTCGGCAACAAGAAGCAGCGTTTTACGCTGGGGCTTATGCTCGGCGGCGAGCATCACGCGAACCTGTTCCTGGTTCTTTCCAAGAAAATCCCCGATCTCTTTGTTGGTCTTGAGACCTTTCTTGTTAGCCAGCCACCGGAGCTTTGACGCGAAAATGCCAGCCAGTTCGTGCTCGGCCTCGGATTGGATCTTCTCGATCTCGGCAGTCCTTCCCGTTAAATTAGGCTTGGCAAGCGGGGGAGTGCTTCGATTTTTTATAAAGTGATCGACTTGGTAAAGAAAAGCCTTGTCGTTGCGTTCTTCGAGCCAGATTTCAAAATCTTCGAAAAGAATGTCGTCAGTGTAGGCCACGTCCACGGCAGCAGCGATTTTTTCGGCGATCTTGGCGTCATCGAGTTCGCCGAAGTAAGACAGAGCTGCGCGGAACACCGTTCTCTTGTGCTCAATCGAATCAATTTTTGCTCTTGCAGTCGCATTCATCATTCAGGACCTCTTATGGTTTCTCTGGGCTTCCGTCTGAGCGGTAAATCCGCCAGAATCGGATGCGCCCTCTCTGATAATCCGTCCATCGGCTTCGCCCGGCGGTCGCCATATGATCGTACCAGGCTCGGGTTCCATCCTTGGCGCCTTGGGCGAGTTCTTCCTTGGTCCGGCAGGTGAGCGCGATGAGCTGTCCCTTGGACCCAGCAACCGGATGAAATCCGAATGCCACCCGGAACGTCGCCCGAGGCTGCGTGAAATCGCACTTCACGTAATAGAGCTTGGAGCCCGTGCCGACTTCCGGCGGAGTCTGCGGATCGGTCGCGCACCGAGGCCAGCTCCGTTGCAGTTCTTGGGTCAGGGCAAACAGCTTGACCTTCTCGGATTCGTTGAAAAGCGAGCCTTTGCGCTTCTGGTACTCTCGGTAATACGGTTCGGTCAGCCATATCTCCACCATCGCGGGGGGTTCCTACCTCTTATCGGAAAGAGTACAATAAAATACAATATAAAACAATAAATATATGAACTCAGAAAAGTACTTAATTACCAATAGTTTACGTTGAATATCGGCAGAAAATCGACGGCGGAGTTAAAAAAAATGGTACAAGGCCGTTAAAGGGGGCGCTAAATGTTGAGCCGTTACAAAAAAGAAATAATAGATCCGGCAAAGAAAAAGTGGCCAGAGTTGGAGGTGTTCCCTGACTTTCGGCATCCCCTGAAAGGGCCAGCCGCGCGACTCCGCGGCGCGCGGACCAAGATGGAAATGAGTCAGGCGGAATTGGCGCGGCGGACGGGTATTCGCCAGTCCCACATCTCTGAAATGGAGAGGGGCGAAAGGGTGATCGGCAAGAAGGTTGCCCAAAAGCTGGCCATCGGTTTGAAAGTGGATTATCGCGTCTTTCTCTGAATCGTGTCACGAGCCAAAGAAAAAAAGCCCCGGCCACTTTTAAATGACCGAGGCTCTGATTTTCTTTTCCTAGCCTTTATGAGCGGAGATCGCTCGGCTGACTAGTGTATATGATTGGGATAGCTCAGAACCTCAAGCGGCTTCTGGCTGAGGTCAGTGCGATTTTACGTGAGGTGATCTTTTGGCATCTGGCGGATCCGAAAATCCAAAAAATCGTCGGGAGCCAGCAGGAATCGCACTAAAAATCGGCCTTATTCAACGCTCCCTGCTGTGCACGAACTGTGTTGATCTGGTGCGCTGTACATCATAAAATCCTCACGGAGGGCGGGGATCCATGCTGAAAAACATTCTGACGAAAACCCTCCTAGCACTCCTCGCGCTGGCTGTCGCAGATCAGACTCTAACCATGGCAGTGACCAATCGAGACTGCGCAAGCCTGTTGGAAACTCCGACTTTAACCAAAGCCGCATTTGAAAAACTAGTCCGTGCTCAAGGCAATATCAAGACATTGCAGGCACTCGCCGCAAAATACCCGCGGGAAACAAAAATGCACCTTGTGGAAATGGGCTACAGCAAAGGTGTTGCTGAAAAAATTGTGAGTGCCGCAGAAATCGTTCTTCCGTACATTCTGTCCCGAACAGTGCAGCTCAAAGCTCCGGATATTTTCCTGGATGATCATCGAAACCCGCAAAACCCGAAGTGGTCAAAAAGGGTATATTCTCCTAATCCGATAAAGATCTACAGAGGAGTCGCTCTGAGTGAAGGAGAGAAGTTCAGTCCGAGTCATTTCCCGAACGGGTATCTTTGGGGAGCGCCTGATTACGACCATGCTCGCCTCTATGCGATGGAGTGGGCTCCCGCCAGCATAGAGACTGGGTATGTTTTCGTTTATGAGCTTCCGAAGTTCATGGTTTTTTACAAGCATGGCTCCGGCCCCAACAGCGGGGATTTTCCAGAGGTTTATTTTCTGGAGAAGCATGTGAAAGATCAGAAGAATTATCTTGAGGGCGTATATGAGCTGCGGTTTGAGATTACTGAGGAGAAAATCGCACCTTACGTCTGGGGAAAAACGAAAAAGCTGAAAGACAGCAGATTCATTCCATATGATAAGTTACCGGAAAATCAGTGGCAAATGCCCGACCGATTTAAATAGTTCACCTGTATTGCTCTTTGACGATCCAGGCAATTTAACGCCTGTCGCTTTTGCGGCCAGAAAATCGAACCATTGAGGAATACCGTCATTTTAAGCGATTCAGCGCTTCCATCGCCGTTCAACTGAATAAAGTCTTACGAGCGATTCGCACTCGCGATCCGCTTGCGTTTCCGCGCAAACTTCTGACAGCCACAGCCGCAAAAGATGCATCGGTTCAGCAAACCATAAAGCGAGTTTCATGCCAGAAAGCACATATGAGGTAAGCCGTTATAAACGGCCTGAGGCCGCCCGTGTGTAAAGGAGTTTGACAGATGTTGACCCGGCGGCGTTTTTTTCCAACAACATCGGAAGTGTTTTCAGACTTCCGGCGCTTGCGGCCCGCGCCGGATCGGATCAAGCCTTTTGGCAGGG